>CADBML010000133.1 GCA_902795825.1 uncultured Bacteroidales bacterium | reverse complement strand
TCGCCGCGGCAGCGTCCGTTGTGGCGATGTCGGCTCAGTCGTCGAGCCACCAGTATGTCACTGTCGTTGCCGAGCCCAACCATGCCGACTGGACTTATCATGTGGGCGAGTCGGCGCATTTCACCGCCTACGCCATTCGTGAGAATGTGAGGATGCCGAATGTGAAAATCACTTACAGCTACGGACCCGACAAACTCGACGCCGTGAAAACCGCCGTAGTCACCACTGCCGCCGACGGGATGGCCCATTTCACGGTGCCCGGAGCTAAAGCCCCCGGATTTACGAGCGTCAGGGTAAAGGTGGAGCTTGACGGCCGCACCTACACTTCGATGACCAATATCGCGTTCGACCCATATTCTATCCAACCTACCACGACCATGCCGGCTGATTTTGAAAAATTCTGGTCAGAAGCCAAAGAAGAAGCCGCGAAAGTGCCGATGTGTCCGGCTCTGCGGCATTGTCCTGCCGAGAGCAACGACCGCGTCGATGTATATTACGTTAGAATCCAGTCGTATAAAGAGGGTAATTTTGTCTATGGCGTGCTGACCGCGCCAAAAACCGAAGGGCGCAAGCCCGCCATTCTCAGGCTTCCGGGGGCTGCCGTGCGCCCATTCAACGGACCTAACGAACTGGCGTATGAGGGATTTGTCGTTCTGGAAATTGGCGTGCACGGAATTCCGGTCGATCAGGACAAGGAAATCTACCGTCAGCTTGAGAAGGGCGCAATGGCCGGATACACAACCCAAGGCATCGACAACCGCGACACTTACTATTACAAGCGGTCGATTCTCGGCTGCGTGCGTGCGGTCGATTATCTGTGCAGCCGCGACGACGTCGATGCCTCGCGCATCGCCACCTACGGCGGCAGTCAGGGCGGAATGCTCTCGATTATGACCGCCGCTCTACACCCCAAAGTGAGTGCGCTTTTCGCTTATTTCCCAGCATTCTGTGAACTTACGGGCTATCGACATGGGCGGGGCGGCGGTTGGCCACATCTTTTCCGCAATCCCGACGAACCAAATCTTGAGGCGCGGATGGAAGTCTCGCGCTACTACGACACCGTGAATTTCGCTCGCATTCTCACCGTCCCCGGCTTTTTCGCTTGGGGCTTCAACGACCCGGCATGTTGCCCGACATCGACTTTTAGCGCCTACAATGTCATCACCGCTCCGAAAGAATTGCATGTGGCACGCGACACGGGCCATTGGCTTTATCCGTGGCAAGTGGATATGGCAATCGATTGGCTGAAACGCCGGTTTGGCATGAAGTGACGCCCGCCGAGACTATTCATGCCAGCAAGAAGCCAACGCCCTCATCGAAGAATCTGGGGGCTTAAGTATATAATCATTTGTTAAGTCTGTATTTATCTTGTACGTCATACCACCTTGGGACGTTGAGATAAACTCCGTAAAAGCTTTTATAGTTCTCTTTCAATCTTTTCAGCCAATTTTCAGCAATTGGGCGTGTCTGGTTGTAGTCGTAAATAGTTTGTTCAATGGCAGACAAGAAGTCCTCCAAATGTTCAAATGTCGGGAAATTTTGGCGTTGACTATACCATATTGAAGGACGGATGTTATATATAACATTCTTTTTCTCTTGTACTTTAATAGGTCTGTTATTACTGGAGCAACAGATTTCCCAAACATTCTTTAGCCATACTTGATGAATGGTTACCAACCCTGAGTGAATATCCATTCCGTACCCAATTGCCAAGTATTTACTATGCAGTCGGTAAGGTTTATCAACAATCTCGTTGATATATGACTGAAAATTTGCGATATCAAATCCTGGACCACGGTTTATATAATCGAAACATTTTATCTCCAACAATTCGTGTTCTTTGTTGTCTGGGTCAAACCAAAAGTCAGGAGCTGTTTGCCCTAAATTATGAATGATATTATACTGCTTATTATCCATCCAATAATTAGATAGCCACTCTTCAATTATATTGCCGACAACATTGGGTTGTTTGACAATTATCTGAAAGTCCTTTAGGTTGAACTTGATGTTGCCAGATGCGCTATTAATTTTGAATTTACTTACCAATTCATCGTAAGCCTGCTCGATAGTTACTCTATTCATTGTATTGTATTTAATAATTTAGTTGCTACAGCCTTAATGACAGGAACTACGACGGTGTTCCCAAGCAAATCAAATCCCTCTTTTGTGGAAACCTCTAACTTATATTCATCAGGATAGCCAAAAAGCCTTTTTCCTTCTGTTAGAGTTAATTGTCTAATGCCATCACCATCTATGACATGTATGCGATGCATATCCATGGCCACCAATGTTGGTGCCACCCCTTCGGGGTCTAATATTTCGGAAACTTCAAAACTTAATTTGCCGGCAACAATATTATAGCCCATCGGAAGGCTTGTGTCTTTTTCTCGAGAACGGACATTGCCAGTAGTCGTTTGTCTAATTACAACTTTCTTGGGATGTTCATATACTAAATACCCCTTATCAACTAAGTCGTTAAGCATAATCTCTAAATCGCCGTCATCATAAAATTGCCTAATCATATCTATTGTAAGAGGCATGCCATCCATCCAATCTATGCCATAAATTAATGCCCATTTGCGTTTGCGACGCTCATGCAGGATGTGATTTAATAGGTCTTTCTGCTTGGGAGAAATATGCCCTTTCAGTTCCAAGTCCCAACTATGTATATTATCCTTTCCGCCTCGTTTGTCTTTAATTTTTTTGCCTTGCAGTGATTTTGCGGGGTAAAAGCGTAAAAGGTTATTGACAAAATTGGTGCGAGATAACGGCTTCCCTTTTTCTAATATTGATTCAAGGGAATTGCGGATTGTGTCAAATTTATCTAAATCAGGACGCTTAACTTTTGAGCCCACTATGTATATACGCTTGCGTTCTTGGGGGACTCCAAAATCTTTCGAATTTAGTACTCGATATGAAACCTTATAATGCAAAGATTTCAAGATGTCCAATATGACGCTAAATGTTTTTCCGCCATCGTGTGATACTAAACCCTCGACATTTTCCAATATGAAACCTTTTGGTCGTTTATCGCGCAGAACACGTGCGACCTCAAAAAACAAAGTGCCTCGAGCGTCTTCAAATCCCATTCGTTTGCCAGCATAGGAAAAGGCTTGGCAGGGAAAACCTGCGCATAATACATCGAAATCTGGGATCTCGGAAGTGTCAATTTGTGTAATATCCCCACAAATGGGTTCTTCCGGATGATTCTGCCGCAGCACTTTAATGGCCGCAGGTTTAATTTCAGAGGTCATCACACATTTAGTTGCGTACCCCATTTCTTTAGCCGCTTGCTCTAACCCCAATCTTATTCCACCAATACCCGCAAAAATGTCTATAAAACGTATGGTTGTTTTTCCATCTATAAGTTCTTTGACGGTAGCGTCTGAGAAACAGTACCAAATTTTAAGGTCATGATGGTGATAATCATCAAACAATTGTTTCACAAACTTAAATTGGAACAACAAACGCATTCGTTCATCATAACTATTAGGAATAAAATCCTTTTTAGTACAAACATTAATATGATGCACTTTGTAAATATCGCGAATACCCTTTCCCTTGAAATATGGAACAAAATATTCAACTTCTTTTAAGTTGATAGTGCCAGGGAACTTCGGGCGCGTATAGTATTCTGAAGCTTTAAACTGTTCGAAAGGAGTGGCATTCTCTTGCGGCACATATGCAACAAGAACCCTCGCACTTGGATTTAGACCAAGGTACAACTCACTTTCATTTGAAGAGTGCGACTTAGGTGTTATACCAAATTGATGTGTATTGCGGAACTCTTCAAAATCAAGTTGTGGAATATTCAAATATTTTCTGTCTCGTTGTCGCATAATCTTTTGTCCCTTCTAAAAAACAGAACTCACAAGATGCATATTGATGGGCTAACAATCCTTTTTGTTTTATGATGATAAAAACTCAAATAATACTTCTGCCTTGCAAAGGCGATTGTGGATTTTGCTACGGCGAAATGAAAGTACTGCCGCCCTCTTGCGCTTGATTTGAATATGTTTCTGTAAAATTAATAATAATCTAAAGAACAGCTATTTTTAATTGTCAAATAAAGCACATAGTGCATATTTTGGCATCAAAGGGCATATAACATTTGCCTTTAAGATAATAATTGCATTCATTATGTAACTAATTAATTTCAGCAAAGATACAATTTTATTGTGAAAAACCTACAAGAATAAATTGAAACGGTAGTTTTTTCTTCACTTTTTTACGTTTTGTTCACCCAAAGGTGTAAATGCGTAATTTAAGTTTAAAAATCTTTGGCTTACTCGATGGTTAATGGTTGAATGGATAAGGGTTAAGGGAGAGAATACGTTGAAACTTGGAAAAAGATGCCGAAAGAGACCTTTTAACCATTTGGCGCGGAGGTTTTTATCGTTAAACTTTAATACCTAACGCCAAACCCTTAATATTTAACCACGAAGTTATTACATTATAAAGTTTTTGCGGCCGGAACGCCCACGTAGGTGCCTGGTTCAGTAATGTCATCAACCACCACCGAGCCGGCACCGACCACCACGTTGTCGCAAATGTTCACGCCGTTGAGCACCACAGAGCCGCTGCCCAGGAACACACCGTTGCCGATGCGGCATCCGCCGTTCACCACCGCACGGGTGGAGATGTGGGTGAAGTCGCCCACCACGCAGTCGTGTTCCACAATCGCGCCAGTGTTGACAATCGAGTGACGGCCCACTACTACATTGGCGTTAAGCACTGTCTTATGCATCACCACCGAGCCTGCGCCAACTTTCACATATAGGCTGATATAGGCATCATTGGAGATTATCGGCGCGGCAATGGTGCATCCGTTGGTTTCAAGGTTTTCGGCGAGACGCCTACGCAGTTCGGCCGATTTAATCTGTCCTTTAGTCACCACAAATTCGGCATCGGGCCAATTCGCCGCTATATTCGCCACATCGGCATCGTCGCCGAGGCGTGGAGAGCCGAAAAGGTCGAGACTTTTGTCGGGATCGACAAAGCCGAGTATCTTGCAATTTGCCGACAAAGCCACGTCGGCCACGGAGCGGCTGTGTCCACCGCCGCCCACAAAAATCACTTTTCTTTGTTTGTCTGTCATAACTATTTGGTTTTGCTTTAAGGGAACTAATAGAAATTCCCTTCTATCATTTCATCGGGTGAAAAATCACGAATCGCGGCAGTGCCGACCACCTTGTCCCATAGCATCGGAGAGATGCCGCCGCCCGGGCGCTTCACGGCGAGATTGTCGGCTGTGAGCAGTTCGCCTGCGGCAATGCCGCAAGCCGCCACAATGCTTTTGCGAGCCGCCGTGATATTCTTCGCCTCGGAGGGTGTGACGGTTTTCACATCTGAGCCGAGGGCTTGCTCAATTTCGCGGATGGCCTTCACCATAGCGCGGAGTTCCGACGGGTCGAGCGAGGCGCGATGGTCGGGTCCTGGCAGGTTTTTGTCGAGAGTGAAATGCTTCTCCACAACCCGGGCACCGAGCGCCACTGCCGCCACTGGCACGCTTATTCCCAAAGTGTGGTCGCTATAGCCGACTGCGCCTACGCCGAAGCTCTTCAGCGAGAGCATGGCACGCAGGTTGACATCGGCGAAAGGTGTGGGATATTCGGTGTTGCAATGCAGGAGCGTGATGTCGGCGAGAGGTATGCCGCCGGCAGTCAGGACATCGACAGCGTCGGCGATTTCCGCGAGACTGCTCATCCCCGTCGATAACACCACACTACCGCCCTTTGAGGCAATCTTCCTGAGATACGGGAGATTGGTGATTTCGCCAGAGGGAATTTTCCAAAAATCCATTTTCAGCGCATCGAGCACGTCGATTGAAACGAGGTCGAAAGGAGTGGAAAGGAAACCCACACCGCGTTTATGGCAGTGTTCGGCCAATCGGGCGAAGTCGTCGAGCGGCAGAAGTATATTGCGGAGCATATCAAGTTGGCCGCCTGCTGCGCCGGTAGTATCCTTTTGATAGTCGGCTTTCGGGGCGTTGGCAGCTACAAGAAGTTCGGGCACAGCAGTTTGGAACTTTACATAGTCAACGCCCGCATCGGCAGCGACATCAATCATTTCCACCGCGCGCCTGAAGTCGCCGTTGTGGTTCACTCCCGCTTCGGCGATAATCGTCACTTTTCGTTTTTCGCTCATCGGTTGTAAATGTCGGTTTTGTATTTCGCGAGATTCGACGGGTCGGTAAACCATTCGATTGTACGCATCAATCCCTCCTCGATAGAGAACGACGGCCGCCACGAAGTCAGCGAAGTGATTTTCGAATTGTCGCCGCAAAGGCGGAACACCTCGCTCCGAGAGGGTCGGACACGTTGCGGGTCGGTTGTCCATTTCACGTCGGCGTTCATAAGCCGCGCGATAGTCGCGAGAGTGTCGGCCATTGAGATTTCTGTGCCCGAGGCTATGTTGATTTCCTCGCCTTCCACTCCCTCAGCGCGGGCAATGGCAAGAAATCCGCGGCATGTGTCGGCTACGTAGTTGAAGTCGCGTGTAGGCGTGAGGTCACCCACCATTATTTCACGTTTGCCCGAGGCTATTTGGGTGATAATCGTAGGAATAATGGCACGTGCGCTTTGTCGCGGACCGTAAGTGTTGAACGGTCGGGCTATGACCACCGGAAGCCCGAAGGCGTTGAAAAAACTTTTGGCGATGGCATCGGCTCCGATTTTCGTGGCGGAATAAGGCGATTGAGGCTGGCGCGGATGTTTTTCGTCGATGGGAACGTATTGGGCGGTGCCATAAACTTCCGATGTTGAGGTGACGATAAGCCGTTTCACTCCGCAATCCATCGCCGCCTGACAGATGTTTAGAGTGCCTTTGACGTTGGTGTCGATATAGCTTTCGGGGGCGACGTAGCTATACGGAATGGCTATCAGGGCCGCAAGGTGGAAAATCACGTCGCAGTCGCGTGCGATATGACGGCAAAACGCCGCGTCGCGCACGTCGCCGCTGACCACTTCCAGCCGTGGGTGGCTGATACCCTCGAGCCATCCCCAATAGTTGAACGAGTTATAGACGCTTAACGCCCTCACGTCGTAGCCCTCGGCGAGGAGCAGCTCGGTAAGGTGGGAACCAATGAAGCCGTCGGCTCCTGTCACTAACACTTTTTTTGCGCTCATATTGTCAGAAATTTATGGGGACGAGTGGAATTTGTAGAAAGCCCCCTTATTGCTTTGAAAAATCGTAGGTATAGACGGTAGCATCTTCGGCGATATAACGCAGTTGAAGTTTAGAGCCTGAGATGCTGAGAATCTCGAGGGTCGAGATGCCCGATTGGAGATGGGTAGCCGGAATAGGCGCGTATTTGCCCGTGCCGGCAGACGTTTTGTCGTCGGAATGGGTGAAATCCAGCCGTAGGAATGATTTCCCTTCGGCATCAACCTCTTTCCAAGAGCCCCAAGCGTCGGTGCGTCCGTGATAGCTGTTAAGCTGCGACATCTGCACCACTTCCGACTGGAATTTCCAGAACACATTGCCCTGATATGCTTCGTCGTTTTCGCCGTTTATGGTAATTTGGCGCAGCTTCCATGAGCCGAACCAGTGGCCGATGTTGCCGTCGTTGTGGGTGCAGGCCGAAAGGAGCACGATTGCCATGACGGCTATAATTGCGTTGAATATTCTTTTTGTCATTTTCCGAGCGATAAGTTTCCTTTGTAACTGACTGAAATTAAGCCGCCGATGTTGTTGCCGTAGATTTTGCCTTTGTCGAAAGCCACTTGGGCGCGAATGGCAAGACCCTTGACTTTTTCCACATTGTAGTTAGCCTCTACCATTGCCGAGGTGTCTTCTTTCGGGGTGATAATGGGCGTGCGGGCGGTGCCGAACCCTTTACGGTGGGAGAAGAGCACGCGATAATCGAGTGCGGGAGTGATTGATCCTTCAACGCCGACGTGGAAGCCACGGATTCGGCTGTTGTAGCAGTTGAGATGTCCGTCGAGGTTGTAGAGCGTCGAGGGAATGAACGGCGTGCCAATCGACATGCCATAGTGGGTGTAGCCGTTGTAATGCATCGACTCGTAGTAATCGTCGCCGCCGGTGGCTTCCGACGTTAGGTCGGTGCCTGGCGAATCGCCTGGTGCCCAGTGAATCGGGCCTGATTGGTTGGTGAAGTCGATATATTCGATGACGGCGCCGTTGATGACGGCGCGACGCGCGCTTTTGTATTCCAAGCCCCAGATGCCGTCAAAACCGTTCATCTTGCCTATGCCTGAGCCGTCCTCCCACGGCCACTCGAAATAAGCTTTGATTTCCGAGTTATCGCGAAGGCGGTAGCGGGCGAGCAAATCCCATGAGCCGAGGTGGTTGCCGATTACGAACGATTCGGTGCCGGCTTTCGGGAAGAACATCTCGAACATGTCTTTCAGCGAATGGCCGCGCGTCTCCTCCCGAACCAGACTACCATAACTGTACCATTTCGTCGAACCGCCGAACTGTCCGGCGCATTGTCCGCCTATTGTCACCGAGAATCGCTCCGACGGCTTTGTGCGGAAGTGGATTCGCTTGTAGGTGTAATAGACGTCTTGGGCGAGGTGGTAGTCGAAGTAATTGTAGTGGTCGGTGAGCCAGTGGTTGTCGGTGGTTTTTCCGTAGGAGAAAACGCCCGCGATTTGCACCCAACCTTTGGTCAGAGGAATGTTCTGGAAATCGACGAATCCCATTCGCAATTCAGGAATGGGGCGTGAGTTGCCGCTCTCGACGAAGTCGCCGCTGGAAAGGCGTTGATTCAGCATAAAAGAGTCGTAGGCTTTCAGTCCGGCAGTGATGAGGCATCCGTGAAGTTTCAGCTCGCCGTAAAGTTGCTGGAGCCAAACGCCGGAAGCCGACACGCTATGGGGCTGAAGTGCTTTTTGGTCGGTGTCGTAGCGCAGATAGTCGGTTGAAGTGCTTGCGTTGCCTACCACTTCCACTCCATATCCCCATGTGAAAGTTTTGCCTTCCGTGAATGGGCGGATAGCTTTGACGTCGAGAAGTCCGCCGACGGGTTGTGTCAGAATGCCATGACGGTTCGATGCCATATAATAGGGGGCGAAATCGCCCGAGCCGGCATTGACGATCGCCGTGGCTTCGTACTCTATATTTTCTTTTGCAACGGCAGTGGCGGAAGCCGTCAGAAGGCAGATGAATATAAATCGAATTCTATTCATTGTTGAAGTCGGAGTCAATATAAGTTTGGATATGTCGGAGTTTTTTCTCTTCGAAAATATCGTCGATGGTGAGCAGGATGCCGCTTTCCTCGACATCGCCGAACTCGTCGTTGATGGCTGTGCCGAACATCTTCATCGTGGGCGACAGGCTCATGTAGGCGCTGACGAGCGGCGGAATATTGTAGCCCATCTTGCGCACTTCGGCGTTAAGGATGCGGAAATCCTCTTTGAAGTTAGCCCCCACGAAAATGCGGTCGAATTTTTCGACATCGATATTGACGGGCAGCGGACGGATGGGCGTGACGAGGCGGTCGGAGTCGGGAAAATGCTTTTTCATGAAATATAGTATCATGTCGCGCCCCTCCTGAATATAGCCTGGGTACATGGTCACCTTTCCGAAGAGATATTTGATGTTTTTATCGACAACGGTGAGCGCGCCAAGACCGTCCCAGAGGTTATCGAGGGTGAACAGCGCGCGCACCCCAAGGCGTGTCGATTGATATTCGGGGCGCACGAACGAACGCCCAAGCTCAAGGGTGTGGGGCAAGTAGTCGCGGAGAAACTCTTCAGAGAAGTGGAACATATGGGCAGTGGCGATATGGGGGATTCCGTCGCTGCCGAAAGCAATTTTGTCGCCCGTGATGAACCGATAACCGCCGAGAATCATTTTCTCGCGGGGATCCCAGACTATTAGTTGTTGGCACGGAGTCGGCATCGTGTCGAATTCGTCGATGTCGCACCGTTTGCCCGTGCCGCCGCCGGCAAGCCGGAATGAGATTTCGCGGAGACGCCCGATTTCGCGCATCACGTTAGGCGCGTTGAAGGCATCGACGACATAGATTTCATTGTCGGCCTTATTGGTGCGCCGCAGCAGCCGTTCGGGAGTCAACTCCGCTTCAAGCAGATCCACATCGACGGGAAATATGATTCTTTCGGCCATCAGATTTCTTTGCTAGAGGTTAAGGAATAAACGATTTCGCGGATTTTCAAAGCATCGGCAGCGGCGTCTTTGCCGCGCGAAAGCGTGAAGTGGGGAATCGGTTCGCCGATACTTATTGTGAAGTGCTTGCCACGGTTTTTAAACACTTCCGACGGGAGATATATCATTTCGACGTTAAACTTGACACCCAGACGTTTACGCCGCTGGGCAAATTTATAGAAGAACGGCGAATTCTGTCCGTCGAAATGGACGGGGATGATGTCGCGCTTGAATTCCGCGCTTTTCGTGACGAACATCTTTTTCCACTCAAGGTCGGCTATAGAGCCGTCTTTTTGTCGGCGTGAGCAAAGACCGGCGGGGAAAATCAGCATTGGGTCGTCGCCGGCGAAAGCCTCATCGACAAGGCGGATGGCGTCGCGGCTTTGGCCGCCATGCTTGTTGACGGGGATAAACACACCTTCGAGGGGCTTGATTGCCATCAGAATGTCGTTGGCGATAAAGTGGATTTTGCCGCCGTAAAGCTGTCCGAAATAAGCGATTAGTGCCATAGCGTCAAGACCGCCGAGGGGGTGGTTGCAGGCGATGGTGACGCGACGGTTCGTCGTGTCGATGCGGTCGGCATTTTCGGCGGAGTAGGTAACGCTGAGGTCGTTGAGCACGCCTTCGCAGAAGTCGGCGTCGCGACGGCCCTCGTTGCTTTCGAGGAGCGCGTTGAGCTGGTCTTGGCAGATGGTGCGTTTCAGCCAGTTGACTAAGAATCGCGGGATGAAACGGCGATGACGCGGAAGCTTTGCTTTCAGCACGGCATCGACATCAAGGCGCAAGGCATCGTTGCCCGGCGTCGTGATTTCTTCGCTTTTGTCGGTCACTTTATTGTTCATCCTGCAAAGATAGCATTTTTTTGCGTCATTTGCCACCCCCGCATTGTTTTTTTACAATAAAGTGGGCTCAACCCAGCTGCAACCCAGCAGCAGCTCAGCACAACTCAGCAACTCAACTCAGCACTCAACTCAGCGCTCAACTCAGCAGATTAGTCAAGTTTCTAATGTAAAAAAAAGTGTTCCGTCGTCGCGGCATTTTTTATGTTTTTGCTTGGAAGTGCTGCCAGCCGAAGGCTATTCTGCGACATTCGGTCAGTGGCTGTTATGCCCCAGCATAAACGGAACTTGAGCGAAGGTTGCAGAATGGGCTCGCAGAGCCAGCATCACTTCCAAGTGTTTTTATTGTTTTTGTTTCTACGCCGACTCAGGTTAATGCGGGTGACCCAAGTTTCATCCATAGTTTCACACCTCAGCCGCTGCCATTCGAGCCGCATGCCAGCCCTTCTGTTTGGAATGCATTTTTACAAAATTGCGCGGCAAGCGGCGAGCATTGAGTGATGACTGAAGATGACTGAAGACGGCCGTTTTGGGTTAAATCAGCAAAATTTTTTCCGTTTGCTTTGCAACACTCCTCAATTTTAGTAATTTTGTGAAATAAAACGTCTAACTTGTCGATGTAAAGCCGCCAACAGCAGGCGACCGAACACGACCCAAAGATGAATGTGAACATGAAAAATTTGAAATTTCTCCATTTGGCGGTTCTCCTCGCCGTTGTCATCTCGTTTCAATCATGCGACGACTCTTTCTACGACAGTCAACTTGTCGGACGATGGGACTGCGTATCATTCCGCGGAAATGCCATCGCCGCGGGCGACTACCATATTTACAACAATTTCACCGACCACACGGGTTATATGGAGGCATACGACGACTATGGCAATTGGGTATATTATACATATAGGTGGTACACAACCGAACGGCGCACAATAGTTTTCGACTGGACCGACGCCTACGGGATGGACCCCACTGAATATTATTATAGCTTCGACCACGGATTTCTGTATCTTACCGATGTCTTCGACGATTACTACTGGTGGTCGTACCGAACCCTTTAGCCCCGCGACAACAAATGTCAAAAAACGAAACAAAAAAAGCCGCCACCCCCGAAAACGAAGCAGTCGAACGGTGGACCGAAATCGAACACCTCCCCGAATGGGACGAGGAGTTTTACCTTGTCTATACTGCCAAAAAGTTTGGCAAGTGGGTAATGCTCAAAACATTACGCCCCGAACTGAAGGGGATTCCCGAATATGAAGCCATGATTGAGAAGGAGTTTGACGTCCGCTACAACCTCGCCCACTCCCACATCATCATGATCAACGACTTCGAGGATGTACCCGGTGTGGGACGCAGCATCATCACCGACGATGTCTATGGCGACTCCTTGCGCAAACTCATCGACACCGACAAGCTCTCGCCCGAAATCCTCGACAAAGTGCTCCACGACCTTGTCGATGCCATCGACTATATCCAAATCAACCACTTGGTGCACCATCCCATACGCCCCGAGACAATCATCTTCACCGAGAATGTTCAGAATCTGAAGCTCATCGACGTGGGCTTCGACCAGAAAAAACGGCTCTCCCCCGCTTCGACGGCCGACGACATCCTCAGCTTCGGGAAAGTGCTTTCCGAGCTCCTCGACCATATTCCCACGAAACTCTCCTATCTACGACATATTGCCGACAAATGCATGGCCGAACGTCCGGCCGACCGCTACCACAACATCCAAGAGCTGCGGCTCGCCATCGACCGCCGCGACTCCAATCAAATCTATATTTTCATCATTATTTTCCTATTAGCGATGCTCGGGCTGCTCGCATGGCTGCAATTCCGCCAGCACTCGAAAAAGACCGCCAACAGCGTTTCGTCATCCATAACGCTCGTGGTTGACAAGCCCTACAATCCGATTCAAGTATATGACAGTTGAAATCCGTGAAGTGGCGAAAACTCGCCGCGAACTCAAAAAATCAGTAAAGTTCCGTATCGACAACTACAAAGGCAACGACTGCTACGTGCCGCCTTTGATTTTCGACGAGGTCAACACCCTTCGCCCTAAAGGGAATCCCGCCTTCGACTTCTGCGAAGCGCAGACATGGATGGCTTACCGCGACAACAAACCCGTCGGGACGATAACGGGCATCATCAATCATGTGGCGAACCAGCGCACCGGCGTGGAAACCGTACGATTTGGCTTCGTAGATTTCATCGACGACGACGAGGTGGTCGATGCCCTGTTCAAAACTGTTGAAGACTGGGGACGCGCCCACGGCTGCACCGAAATCGTTGGTCCGCTCGGATTCACCGACATGGACCCGGAAGGAATGCTCATCGAAGGATTCGACCGTCTTTCGACACAAGCCACCATCTACAACCACCCCTACTATCCCACCCACATGGAACGGATGGGGTTCGAGAAAGATGCCGACTGGGTGGAATTCCGCGTCACCACCGGCGACAAAGTGCCCGACCGCTATGTCAGAATAGCCGAAATCGTGGCAAAAAGATACGACCTCAGAGTGGTCAAATACACCTCACGCAAGAAACTCAAAGCCGACTACGGGCAAGAAATATTCCAGCTCATCAACAAGGCCTTCGACAACCTCTATGGCTACACTCCCTTGACAGAACGCCAGATACAGCACTACATAAGCATGTACCTCGGCATTCTTCGCCTCGAACTGGTAACGCTTATTGTGGATAAAAACGACAAATTAGTGGCTGTCGGAATCACCATACAGTCGTTCTCACGCGACTTCCAAAAGTGCCGCGGCCGGATTTTCCCTTTCGGATGGGTTCACATCCTGCGCGGACTTTACGGCAAAAACGACGTTGTCGATCTTATGCTGATTGCCATCGACCCTGAATATCAGGGCAAAGGCGTAAACGCCATGCTTTTTAACGACCTCGTCAGAATTTACATAAAAAACGGCTATAAGTGGGCCGAAACCAACATCGAGTTGGAAACGAACGCGAAAGTCCAAGCGCAGTGGGAATATTTCGACTATGAGCAGCACCGCCGCCGCCGCTCCTTCCGCAAGGGACTCTGACCTCCGACAGAACGTATACTTCATATCTTTGGCGGCATCTCTTCTGCGGAGAGATGCCGCTTTGAGTCGCGGCCGAAATTGACTTGTAACCAC
>CADBML010000132.1 GCA_902795825.1 uncultured Bacteroidales bacterium | reverse complement strand
TCCATTCGAGACTATCGACGGCCAGAACGACCGCGATTTGCTCATGGGGCAGATTCTCGATTTTCTGACGGCACGCTCATCGAAATCACAAAAGAAAAAATAATATTATTAACATAACATTTTAAAAACAATGAAAAAAATTAATTGCTTTATTCCTTACGCCGATGCCGCACAGGCAAAAGCCAATGTAGAAGGTCTGCGCAAGTCGGCCTTAGTGACAAAAATCTATTTCCTTGCCGCTGATGCTTCGGTAAAGGTTGACGGTGCGGAAACCATCGTGATCGACTCGCTCAATTCGTCGGCTACGATGAAGAAAATCGCCGCGACAGCCGATGCTGACCTGACCCTTTTCTACATCAAAAACAATGTGCTCCGTCTCGGCTATCTCGCCCTTGAACGTTTTGCCAAATTAGCGGCCGATTCCGATGCCGCCATGGTCTATGCCGACTACTATGAAATCGTTGACGGCAAGACAACAAAGGCTCCCGTAATCGACTATCAGATGGGTTCGCTCCGCGACGACTTCAACTTTGGCTCAGTGCTTGTGTTCGACACTCCGCGCCTGAAGGAAGCCGCTGCCGGCATCGACAAAGAATATGAATTTGCGGGTCTTTACGACCTCCGCCTGCGTGTCAGCCGCCTCGGCGACCTCGTTCATATCAACGAATTCCTCTACAGCGACGTGGCCACCGACACCCGCAAATCGGGCGAAAAACAGTTCGACTATGTCAATCCGCGCAACCGTGGGGTGCAAATCGAAATGGAAGCCGCTTGCACCGAACATCTCAAAGCAATCGGCGGCTACCTTGCCCCGAAATTCAAAGATGTCGAGTTCGACAAGGGCGATTTCGAATATGAAGCATCGGTCATCATCCCCGTGCGCAACCGCATCCGCACTATCCGCGACGCCATCAAGAGCGTGTTTGAACAAAAGACCAATTTCAAATTCAACCTCATCGTCATCGACAACCTCTCGACCGACGGCACAACCGAAGCCATCGACGAATTTAAGGACGACCCCCGCTTGGTACACATCATTCCAGACCGCGACGACCTCGGAATCGGCGGCTGCTGGAACCTCGGCGTGCAGAACGAGAAATGCGGTAAATTCGCCGTCCAGCTCGACTCCGACGACCTCTATAGCGACGAAAACACCCTCCAAAAGGTGGTTGACGCTTTCTATGCCCAAAACTGCGCAATGGTTGTCGGCACCTATGTCCTGACTGACATCAACGGCGAAATCCTTCCTCCGGGTGTCATCGACCACAAAGAGTGGACTCCCGAAAACGGACGCAACAACGCCCTCCGCATCAACGGTCTTGGTGCTCCCCGCGCTTTCTACACCCCGATGCTCCGCAACGTTGTGAATGTGCCCAACACGTCATACGGCGAAGACTACGCTCTTGGTCTCGGTTTCTCACGCGAGTATCAAATCGGACGTATCTACGACGTGCTCTACAACTGCCGCCGCTGGGAAGGCAACTCCGACGCTGCTCTCGACATCGTCAAGGTCAACGCCAACAACCTCTACAAGGACCGCATCCGCACTTGGGAACTCCAGGCACGTATAGCACTTAACAAAAAGAACGCTTAATAATTCGGCAGTAAGATGGATATTAACAGCAAAGTTATTGCCGACTTCATAGCCGACCAGCTTTCGAAATGGGAATTGGCCGACAACAACTTCAAGGCCCTCGCCGGCGTCAAGGTTAAAACCCTTGACGTCGATGGGATGCCTATAAAGGTGCAGTTCAACCCCGCGCGTATCGTGTCTTCATCGGCGAAAGTCGATGCCAAGTCGCTAAAGGAGCGCAAATGCTTCCTTTGCGAAGCGAACCGCCCCGCCGTCCAGTATGGACTCGAGTGGGGCGACGGACGCTACACCGTTCTTATCAATCCCTTCCCCATCTTCCCGCGCCACTTGACAATCCCCGATAACGGCCATGTTGACCAACTCATCCGCGGCCGTGTCGCCGACATGATGCGTCTTGCCCGCGCGCTTGAGGATTATACGGTGTTCTACAATGGTCCGAAATGCGGTGCGTCGGCTCCCGACCATATGCACTTCCAAGCCGGTAATTCTGATTTCCTTACCATCGGCGAGGCTCTCCGCAAGGTGGCTCTTGAGCCGATAGTGGAAGACGGCGCGGCACGCGCGTCGGTCAGCGACGAACTGCCTCTTCCCGTAATCGTTATCGATTCGCCGTGCCCGGAAGCCGGACAACGGCTGTTCGAGCGCATTTACGACGCACTTCCCATCCGCGACGATGAAACCGAGCCGATGATGAACTTGCTCTGCTATCCCGAAGGCGACGACATCCGTCTCGTGGTGATTCCCCGCAAGCAACACCGCCCCTCTTTCTACGGCACGGAAGGTGACGACACTATGCTCATCAGCCCGGCATCGGTGGATATGGGTGGAGTGTTCATCACTCCCCTCGAAAAAGACTTCGAACGGCTCGATGCCGACCTTATACGTCGCATCTTCGCCGAATTGTGTCTCGACAAGGCCACGCTCCGTAAGGTTGCAGAGTCGATAAAAGTTTAGAGTTTAAAAGATTAAAGTTTAAAGAAATCATTTTTTAGACTTGAATAATAAAACTAAAATATAATGAACGAACCAAAAGTCAAAGTGGGCATAATGTCGACCGAAGACCTGCATTTCTCGCTCTTCGGCAACTATATGCTTGAGGGACAACTTGTGACGGGACGGTTTGAAGCCACGATTGTGGGCGGCAAGCTGCTTTGCGACGGCAAGTCGCGCGACGAGTTTTCCTTTCTTTCGACAAGCCCCGACTGTTATATAGAACTCGAAGATGTGGTGATTGGGGTCAACTTCCATTGGGAACGCAAGGAAAACCAGCGTTTCCGCGGCGACCTCCGCCTCATAGTCGAGGAGGGCAAAGTCACTGCCATCAATGAAGTGCTCGTCGAGGACTATCTGCAAAGCGTGATTTCCTCCGAAATGAGCGCGACGGCTTCGGAAGAGTTTCTCAAAGCTCACGCCGTCATTTCCCGCAGTTGGCTTCTTGCCCAAATCGAAAAGAACCGTGAAATTATCGACTCTGACGAGGACTACCAGGCTACTACCCTGACCGACACGGAATTGGTGAAATGGTACGACCGTGAGGACCATACCAATTTCGACGTTTGTGCCGACGACCACTGCCAGCGCTATCAGGGAATTACGCGCGAATCGACCGAAACGGTGCGCAAGGTGATTGAAGCCACCCGCGGACTTGTGTTGACAAGCGATGGCCGCCTCTGCGACGCCCGCTTCTCGAAATGTTGCGGCGGCGTTTACGAGGAGTTCCAGAACTGTTGGGAACCCCGCCGGTTCTCTTATCTGGTGGCTCGTGCCGACAAGCCTGAGGCAAAGGTTTTCCCCGACTTGACAATCGACGAAAACGCCGTCAAGTGGATTCTTTCGCGTCCTGACGCTTTCTGCAACACAGCCGACGCTGAAATTCTCTCGCAGGTGCTCAACAACTACGACCAAGAGACCACCGACTTCTATCGCTGGCGCGTCGATTACACCCAAGATGAAATCAGCGAAATCGCTTGCCGTCGTTCCGGCATCAATTTCGGCCGCATTATCGACCTCGTTCCGCTCGAACGCGGCACGTCGGGGCGTATCGTCCGCCTGAAAGTGGTGGGAACAAACCGCACGATGATTATCGGCAAAGAACTTGAAATCCGCCGCACGCTCTCTAACAGCCACCTCTATTCGTCGGCATTCGTCGTCGAAAAAGGGGAGCCTGACGCGGAGGGCATTCCCACAAAATTTGTTCTTCGCGGAGCGGGGTGGGGTCATGGCGTAGGACTTTGCCAAATCGGAGCCGCGGTGATGGGAGCCAAAGGATATAAGTACGACGAGATTCTCCTCCACTACTTCGTCGGTGCCGACATCACCAAACTCTATTAAATTGTCAACAATTTAACAACTTACGATATGGAAAAAACTAAAAAACGTTCGCCGTGGGCATGGATTCCCACGCTGTATTTCGCTCAAGGTATTCCTTACTTTGCAGTGAACACGATTTCGGTGTTGATGTTCAAGCGTTTAGGTATGTCGAACGCCGACATCGCGCTCTACACAGGCTGGCTTTATCTGCCGTGGGTGATCAAGCCCTTCTGGAGCCCGTTTGTGGATATTATTAAGACAAAACGCTGGTGGACAGTGATTATGCAGATTATCGTGGCAGTGGCTTTGGCCGGCGTTGCCCTGACATTGCCTTCGCCAGAAGTGACAAAGGACATTCTTGCCGGAGTGGAAGTGACCGACGCGACAGCCGCTCCAGTGAGTTCGTTTATCTTCGCATTGGCGATTTTCTGGGTGATGGCATTCGCCTCGGCAACCCACGACATTGCGTCGGACGGTTATTACATGCTCGCGCTTAACACAAACGAACAGAGCCTGTTTGTCGGCATCCGAAGCACATTCTATCGTCTTGCGTCGATTTTTGGTCAGGGCGTTATCGTCATCCTTGCAGGAATGATGGAAACGGGGATGGAGAATATTCCCGCCGCATGGCGAATCACGTTCATTGTCATGTCGGTGTTCTTCGGCGTTGTGGCTCTCTATCACACGTTTATCCTTCCGCGACCCGCTTCCGACCGTTCAGTGATCAAAGAGGGCGAGAAGGCAAACGCCAAAACAATCGTAAACGAATTTGCAAAGACGTTCGGCACCTTCTTCCGCAAGCCGTTCGTGTGGCTGGCAATTCTCTTTATGCTCCTCTATCGTCTGCCTGAGGCTCAGCTTATTAAGATTATCCAGCCGTTCTTGGTTGACCCGATGAAAGTGGGCGGTCTTGGACTTGACACGGCGTCGGTGGGCATCGCTTACGGCACAATAGGCATTATCGGCCTGACGGTAGGCGGCATTGTCGGCGGTATTTGCGCATCGAACGGCGGCTTGAAAAAATGGATTTGGCCGATGGCTCTCTGCTTCACACTTAACAGCCTCGTCTATGTGTTCCTGTCGAACCTTATGCCCGACTACACCACCATTGCCGGCAAATTCACCATCTACGGCTGTGTATTCCTTGAGCAATTCAGCTACGGCTTCGGCTTCACGGCCTTCATGCTCTTCATGATGTACTTCGCCGACGGCGAACACAAGACATCGCACTATGCGATCTGCACCGCTTTCATGGCTCTCGGCATGATGATTCCGGGAATGTTTGCCGGTCAGCTTGAAGAATTCTTCGGCTATAGGAACTTCTTCTGGTGGGTGCTCGGCTGCAATGCAGCAACCCTTCTCGTGACCTTCTTCGTCTATCCGAAGATTGACCCCAACTACGGCCGCAAGGAGAAAAAAGCCAAGACGGCCTGATTATTGAGTAAATCGTCAACAGACAAAGTAAAATCATAATGAGACGGACGT
>CADBML010000131.1 GCA_902795825.1 uncultured Bacteroidales bacterium | reverse complement strand
CCGTTCAACGTGCCTTACCGTTGGCGCCCGATGTCGTTCTTCGTAGATGGTGTTGAATACACCCATGAACGCGCAATCGCCACCCAGCAGACGGGCTTTTCGCTCGTGGCGCAGTTGCGTTCGAATGTGCCCGAAGCCATGAAGGGTGTCCTTTGGTTTGGCGTTGACGATGCCAACACCTGCGTGTATATTCCGGTTTATTGTCGTCAGCGTTGTGCTCCCCACGAATTTGAGGTGGGCAACGGCGACTTATATAATATATCGTGGGACGCCGCTTTTTGGGTGAACAACTATGTGGCCAACCAGGCCTACAACCGCTATTCGCAAATGATTCCCGACATTCGGCGTGTGCAGTCGGAAATCGAAGACGGAATTGCCGGCGAAATTCATGCTGTGGAGTTGCAGGCCGTCGCAATGCCGACGGAGAAAGCCACTGATTATCTGACCGAATTTACCAACCGATGGTCGGCCCTCGCCGTCAAGAAATATAAGGAACTCGGCGACTATCTGCTCGTGAAATACCTCGACGGCAATATCAAAAAGGAGAAAGACGGCAAATTCGAGCGTACGGCCGAAGGCATGCCCGCCAAACCTGAGTTTGGCGGCTACGATAATGCGGAATATTTCCGAAATATCGTCGAGCACACAGGCGACCACTTCCTTGTGCGTAAAATCCCGCAAGAAAAAAAATAATGACAATGGCAACCGGCAGGACGGCATATATCGGCATTGGGTCGAATCTCGGCAAGCGGCGATACAATATTCGTCGTGCGGTAGAGGGCATACGCAGTCTTGAACACGTGGCCGATGTGGTGGTCTCGTCGGTTATGGAAAGCGAGCCGTGGGGCTACGAATCCGCCAATAAATATTTAAATGTGGTGGTTAAGGCGGCTTTTGACACCGACATAGAACCGTTGTGGCTTCTTGACCGATTGCAGGAAATTGAACGTGGAATCTGCAAGGCGAGCCACCGCGATGCCGACGGCAACTATATCGACCGGCGTATCGACATTGACATCATCGCAATCGACAATCTTGTCGTTGACCATCCACGCCTTCAGCTGCCCCATCCGCGGATGTTCGAGCGCGACTTCGTGCTCAAGCCGTTGGCTGAGATAGCCCCTGAATAGCCTACAAATATGAAATAGAACCCCCCACCCGACGCCAAAGAGAATGCGGAGGCGTCGGGTGATGACGTATGCCGGGCTATTGGTTCGGTGCGGATGCCGGGCTATTGGTCTGATGCGACCGTAAGGCAGAGAATCACTTTGTCGGGGGATAATCGACGGTGTAGTGCAGTCCGCGCGACTCTTTGCGCTCTTTCGCCTGCCGCATGACAAGATAGCCCACGTTGATGATGTTGCGCAATTCGCAGATTTCGCGCGACACTTTGCTGCTCTTGAACAGGCGCTCGGTCTCTTCGTAGAGGATGTCGAGGCGGTTCCAAGCGCGGTCGAGGCGGAGGTTGGAGCGGACAATGCCCACATAGGTTGACATGATTTGACCCACTTCCTTTATGCTCTGAGTGATGAGCACCATTTCTTCGGGATGAGTCGTTCCGTCGTCGTTCCAGTCGGGCACGTCTTCGCGGAAGGAGTAGTGGTTGACCATTTCGCGGGCATGGCGTGCGGCTGCTTCGGCATAGACTACGGCCTCGATAAGCGAGTTGGATGCAAGTCGGTTGCCGCCGTGCAGGCCGGTGCACGAACATTCGCCGACGGCATAGAGGCGGCTGATCGACGACTCGGCGTTCGTATCGACGAGAATGCCGCCGCAGAGGTAGTGGGCGGCGGGTGCCACGGGGATGTAGTCTTTAGTTATGTCGATGCCGAGGGAGAGGCATTTTTTGTAAATGTTGGGGAAATGGTGGCGAGTTTCTTCGGGGTCTTTGTGAGTCACGTCGAGGAACACGTGGTCGTCGCCGTATTGTTTCATTTCGGCGTCGATGGCGCGGGCCACGATGTCGCGAGGGGCAAGGGAAAGCCGCGGGTCGTATTTCTGCATAAATTCTTCGCCGCGAAGATTGCGTAGAACTGCGCCGTAGCCGCGCATGGCTTCGGTGATGAGGAACGACGGGCGGTCGCCCGGGTGGAAGAGCGCGGTGGGGTGGAATTGGATGAACTCCATGTCCTTTACGGTGCCTTTCGCGCGATAAACCATTGCTATTCCGTCGCCTGTCGCCACGAGCGGGTTTGTCGTAGTGGTGTAAACAGCTCCTACGCCGCCGGTGGCCATGAGCGTGACGCGCGAAAGGAATTTATCGACCGAACCGGTCGAAGAGTCGAGAATGTAAGCGCCGTAGCAGGTGATGTCGGGCGTGCGTCGGGTGACGATGCGTCCGAGATGGTGTTGGGTGATGATTTCCACGGCGAAATGGTGCTCGAAGATGTCGATGTTGGGGTTGTTTCTCACCTTTTCGATGAGGCTCTGTTGGATTTCGAATCCGGTGTTGTCGGCGTGGTGGAGGATTCGGAATTCGGAGTGTCCACCTTCGCGGTGGAGGTCGAATTCGCCGTCGTCGTTGCGGTCGAAGTCAACGCCCCATTCGAGGAGTTGCCTGATTTGCTCGGGGGCTTCGGTCACCACTTTTCTGACCGCCACGGGGTCGGACAGCCAGTCGCCCGCGATCATGGTGTCCTCGATATGCTTTTCGAAGTTGTCGAGTTTGAGGTTGGTGACGGAAGCCACGCCGCCCTGCGCGAGAGCGGTGTTTGCCTCATCAAGGGTGGTTTTACACACGAGCGCCACACGTCCGGTGCCGGCCACTTTGAGGGCGAAACTCATTCCGGCAATGCCGGAGCCGATTACGAGATAATCGTATTTGTAAGTCATGGGGGTTAGGAATTAGGAGTTCATAATGCACAATTCATAATGCATAATTGGCAATTGTTGTCGAGCAATCGAATAATCGAGTAAAGGATATCTGTCTATAATCTATCTACTTTAAACTATCACCGATAAACTATTAACTATCAACTATCCACTTTATGTTATCAGTTGACGATAAGAATTTTCGTTACAACTCCTGTGGAAGAGCCGTCGGCATTCTGTGAGGAGATAACGAAATAGACACCTGATTTGACCCGTCGTCCGTCGGCATAGCATCCGTCCCATGTCGCCATTCCGCCTTCGGAGCGCGTGGTGTGGAACACGTTGCCGTTGGCGTCGGCGATTTTCACGAGTGAATTTTCCATCAGTCCTTTGATGGTTATTATGCCGGTGTAGTCGGGGGTGACGGGGTTGGGATAAGCCACAACGTCGGAGAAGTCGGCTGCTGCCGGCGACGAAGTGCCGCTATATTCCACGAGACCGTCTTCGGTGCCGAAATATACGGAGTTGTTTTTGGGGTTGCAGAGGATTGTCCCGATTCTGTTCGACGGCAGATAGCTGTTGTCGATGGTGAAATGCTCAAGAATCTTCGTACCGTCTTCGCTGACGAGGTAAACGCCTGCCGAAGCGGTGCCGATCCATTTTCGGTCGGAACTGTCGATGGCGATGCACAGCACGCTTTCGCCGTCGAGAAGATAGTCGGCATAGTTAGTGCCGTCGTTGCGGGGCACTTTCAAGCGGTTGACGCGCATATTTTCGTCGAAAAGCACCGACTGCGAGGCCAGTTCGATGATTCCCGAACTTGTGCCGAGCCATATTTTGCCCCGCTTGTCCTCGACGATGCAGTGGATGTAGGTGGGGGCGAACGCTTTACTGTCCTGGTCGGTGAAAGAAGCCCAATAGATGTAGCGGTCGTCGCCGAAGTTTTCGGGGGTGTTGTTGGTGTTGTAGCAATAGACGCCCTGCTCGTATTCGCAGTTGGCGAGGATAATAAGTCCTGACTGTGAGCAGAGGTGGAGCAGACCTTCCTTGCCGCCGTTGTATTCGCCTATCTTGGCCGATTTCCAGTCGGCGGCGGTAGTTTCGCTTTTGTTGAGTTTTGATGCCGGCAGCATCATAAGGGCGGGGTTGCCGGCATCGACATAGTTGATGGTCCAAAGATTGCCGTTGCTGTCGAATCTGACGCGGCGCGCGCAACACGCCCAGTTGCTGATCATCGTCATGGGCGAGTTGGTGAAATCGTATTTTCCCGACTGCTTGCCATTGGTGATTTTGTAGATTCCTTCCCACCATGTGGGTATGTAGATGGTGTTGGGGTCGGTGGGCGACTCGATGGCCTCATAGGCATCGACGAGAGTTTTTTTGAAAATCGGCTGAGTGGCGTTGGGGTTTGTCAAGGTAAGGTCGTGGGGCGTGATGTTGGTGATTTTGTTGTCGGTCATAGAGCATACCGGCGTTTTGACAAAGCTGCCGATTCCGAACACGTTGCTGTTGCCCACGGCGTTGAAATAGATTGTCCCTGAATTTCCCACGCTCATCGACAGGGGTTTGCGGATGGGGGTGGCCTGAACCGGCACGAAGCGCTCCGAGAGGGTTCCGAAGTCGCCGTCGGCGAAAGTCATGTGTCCCACGCCGTCCTCGTTGGCCGCCCAAAGTTGGTTAGTCGACATTCCTATCGCGTTTCCGTTGAGTTCGGATGGCAGGTTGTAGGTTTTGAACGAGCCGTCGGTGGCAAAGAGGGTCATTCGTCCGGGAGTGTAGTAGATGACGCTTTCGGCGGTGGGTGTGATGCTGTATTCGCCATAACTGACACCTGTTGATTGAGTGTAGAGGTTGTTCTTCTCGAAGTCGAAAGTGGCGACGATAAGTTCGTTTGACGCGCGGAGCGCCGCCTGCCTGTCGTTGAGGGCAGTCATCTGTCGATAGACGGTGGCCCGCATGAGCTTGAATGAGTCGAAAGTGACGAATGATGCCGACAGCGGGGCGAAATAGACACGGAATGGCCAGCTTATCACCACATGGTCGCCAATCACCTCCACCGATTCGATGTTGATGTTATAGATTCCGCTTTGAAACACTTCGAAGCGGGTGTCGTCAAAGATGACGAGCCCGAATCCGGTGGCCACAAAAATGCGGTCGGTGGCGAAACTCACGTCGTTGATGTTTTTGACCGTCACCGACGTGGCGTTTTTGATGTCGGGGAGGTTCACCACTCGCTTGCCGTCGTCGAGGATAATGTCGATGTTGCTGTCAGAGTAAATCACCATCAGATAGTCCTTCGTCCGGTTGTATCTGATTTCCTTCACTTCCGAGCCGTTGAGGCTGTTGCGTGCGGTGTAGGCGAATGTCTCGTCGTCGGTTTTCGAATAGTGGAACAGCGAACCGTCGCTGACGAAATACACCATCTTAGGCGTTTCGATAAGCTGGGTGACTTCTCCGCCGTAGCCCGTGTAGATGTTCCAGTCGCCGGTGGCCATTTGGGCGTCGGCGGTCGTCCACAGGGCGGCTACTGCCAGCGATATCAGCAATCTTCTTATCATTACCCCTCTTTAAAACTTTCAATGGGTTTCTTTAAACGTTAAACTAGTTTCTTTAAACTTCAAGTCGGTCGATAGGTTATGGAAAGACTTCTTTCAACTTTAAACTATCTACTTTCAACTATCTCACGACCACAATTTTAGCCACAGCGGTGGGGGTGCCGTCGATATCGACAGTGACGGAATAGACGCCCGGACCCACATGGATGCCATCGGAGCCGAGGAGGTTCCACATCAGGGTGCCGCCGTCGCTGACATCGGAGAACTTCGTCACTCCGTTTTGATCAACGATGTTGACGGCGGATGCGTTCATAAGTCCGCGGATAGTGACCCAGCCGGTGTAGTCGGGACCGATGGTGTTGGGGTAGGCATAGACGTTGTCGTAGTTGGCGGCAGCCGCCGAACCCGACGGGTTGTGGATGACGAGGCCGGCGCTTGTGCCGACTTTGACCGAATTGGTGGAGTCGTCGTAGCCGAGCGAATAAACGAGGTTGGAGGGCAGCGGACTGTTGGATGTGGTGTAGTTGGCAGTGATGATAGTGCCGTCGGGAGTGGTTTGCAGCAGGCCGTTGTTAGTGCCGAACCATTTGTTGTTGTTGTTGTCAACGACGATGGCGTAGGTGGCGTTGGAGTCGAGGAGGTAAGCGTTGGTAGCGGCCACTCTGATGTGGTTGAAGCGTGGTGATTCGCCGAAAAGTTCGTTCTGTGGAATTGAGAGGATGCCGCCGCTTGTTCCGAGCCAGAGCACACCGTTTTTGTCTTCGGCGAGGCAGTAGATATAGTTGAAGTCGATTTCGTTGCCATCGGTGTCGAAGAATTCCGATATTGTCACTTTCGAGTCGTCGGAGGTGTCGGCGGGCGTACCGTTGAAGTCGAGCACGGCGAGACGGCCTTTCCATTCGTAGTTGGCCACAAACACGCGGTCGTTGATGGTGGAGGTGATAAGTTCGACGTCTTTGTGTGTTGCGAAATTATCGAACGAGAATGTGACCCAGTCTGCCGTGTTGGGCGCGTTGTTGAGCTTGTCGGCGGGCAGACAGTAGAGGTCGGGCTTCGAGGAATCGAAATATCCGGTCACCCAGAGGTTGTTATGGCGGTCAAAAGCCATCGAGGTGACATCGTTGGCGTAGTTGGCCACAGCCGACAGGGGGGAATTGCTCCAGTTGTAGTTTGCAGCCATCTGTCCGTTGGTGATTTTGTAGAAACCGCTCCACCAAGTGGAGTAGTAATAGGTGTTGGGATCGACGGCTGACTCGAGGATATTGGTGACGGAGTAGGGGAGTGTGGCCCAGTCGTTCATGCCCCAAGTGTTTTTGTAGCTTTTTGTAGTGACGGTCGGCGACAGGTGTTCGACAGTTCCGTCGGTGTTGATGCAGTCGATTGTGGAAGTGTAGTTGCTGCCGGTGACGAGCACAGTCGATTGACAGCGGGTGGTGATATACGTTTTGCCCGATTTGCCCACGCTGATACGCTCAACCGAGGGGACAGACAGCGTGCCGTCGATTCCGGCGCGGGCTTTGATTTCCGACACCCCGTTTGAGAGGTCGAAGCAGGCGAACCCTGAGGCGTTGACCGACCAAGCCTGTTGCAGGCCGTTGTAGCAAGTGACGGTGGAGTTGGCGGCATCGTCGGAGAGGGTGGTGACGGTCGATGTGCCGTCGGCGGCGTTGACGGTGATCAGTTGCGAAGCGTTCGAAGCCACCACGCCCGAGGCGGTGTGGGTGAAGTTGCTTGTGGATGTCGTCGATGTGAGGGTGGTGATTGAGATTTTGGTGGTGGCAGGTTTGTAGGTGCCGAGTCCGATTGCTCCGGTGGAGTATTTGATGGCAACCTTGGTGTCGTTGACGGGAAGGAAGGCTTTGGGCTTCATTCCGTAGCCGGTCGAAGTCATGTCTTCTTTGGCAGGCAGAAGTCCGTCGGCGGGAGCCGGCGCGCCGTAGATATATCCGTCGAAGGCCATGACGTAGTTGTCACCGAGTCGTGCTATTGCCGTCACGCTGGTCTTATAGTTTTTGAAATCGACCACTTTGTTGTTGACGGGGTCGATGCGAACGATGCCGAACGTGGTGGCGACAAGGATGTCGGTGCCGTCGAACGAGAGGCTGTTGATTGTCTTGAAGTTCATGGCCACGTAGTTGGCTATTTGCGGCATATTGAGCACCTTTCCGTTGTCGAAGAGGATGTCGATGGAGCAGTCGGTGTAGGCCACTGCCGTGTAAGCCCCGGCGGGGTTGTATAGCACATGGGCCACGCCCGACGAGCTGTTGAGTTTCGAACCGGAGTCGTACGACTCGGCGGCACCGGTCGTCTTGTCGTAGGCCATGATTGAACTTGGGAAGGCCACAAGCAGTTGTGTGGGCGTTTCCACCACTTGTGTGAAATCGCCGCTGAAAACGGGGAATGTGGTCCAACTGCCGTTGAGCGTCTGTGAGTAGGATGTCAGCGAGGCTAACGCCATCAGTGTGAAAATAAGTCTCTTTATCATTGTTCTTTTGGTGTTATTGTTCGACACTTTAGGGGATTTCTATAAATTGTCTGAAAGAGTTCATTGTTGTTACTGCTTGCCATGAAATCTTTTGAACGTGGAATTAATAGAAAGTCCATTTATTATAAAACAACGCAAGTTAGCAAATATTTTGCAAACCGACAAATATTTGGCCGTTCCGACGCAAAAAAAATTATTTTGCGCCGTTTGTCGCGGCTGATGTTTGGCCGTCGGCTGGCTGAGTGAAATGCTTGGAGAGGGGCTCGGAGTACGAGACTGCGTCTCGCACCACACGGACACGAGGGTATAAACAGCGAAAAAGGATATGGTTTGAGCGAATAAATGGAAAGCCCCTTTAGCGATTGTTCTTAAACAAGTCGTCTGCTGTGACAACGGAGTTGTACATCACTCCAATAGCCTGAGTGGGCAATTCCGGTTACGGTTATCATCGTTTGATTAACTGACGCAACAGAGTGAAAGCCTCCATCCAATCCGATGGAACCGCTAATTTTTTCATGCCTGCGTCAACCAAGGAGTCTCTAAACGCCTTTAATTGCATTCGGATAGGCGCATTCGCAACCCCGGAGTGCTCAAAAGTGAAGTTGTAATTAAATGTTTCCCTGACGAGAAAAGTCTTTCCCACGCGGTGACGGCCATACACAGCGACAAATTCTGAGTATTCCGACTCAAAAGCGTCCCTTAGTTCTCTTTGTTCGGCGATTCTTCCTACCAGCATAATTTTTGAAAATTTTCTGCAAATACAGCAAAAAATGTGGATAATCTGTCTAAACTTGCCAAAAAATCGACAGTTTGGCCAAATATAAGGCATAAGGTAATGCATAATTCGTAATGCACAATCAATTTAGGCATAAGAACAATAGGCAATTACTCCGTAGCGGAGCTAATTATGCATTATGAATTGTGCATTGTGCATTGCCCTTATGTTCTTTTGTCAAACATAGAACTCGCTAATAAACGGCTGTCGGGGTGGGTTGTTGGTGTATATAATTTTCACGCTTTTTTTCTCGTCGGATTCTCGT
>CADBML010000130.1 GCA_902795825.1 uncultured Bacteroidales bacterium | reverse complement strand
TTGAACGACCACTTTGTGTCGTCAAGTTCCGGCACCGGTGTTTTGTAAGAATCCTTGAGCATATAGAGTTTGCCCTTTTCGATGGCCTCTCTCAATTTGACGACGATTTCCTTGTCGACAGCCACTTTCACCGGTTCGCCGAATTTGTCGTTGCCGGTAAGCCAAGTCTCGCCGTTCTTTTCCGACACGAGATAGAAAGCCTCTGTTGGATTTGTCGAATTGTCGTAGTTGACGTATTCGGCTGAAATTAAGGCACCTTCGGGCATCTTTTTCTCTTTGGCGGTCGCGAATAAGCAACCAGTCAACGCTGCCATTGTTATAATTAACGCCTTTTTGAACATAATGCTATTGAATTAAATTGATGTTTTCTTTCACACGGGCCACACCTGTATAATCAAGATTGGGGTGCGTTTCCAGATATTTCATCAGATGGTCGGAGCAGGGAGTGAATGTGTTGGTGCCTTGGTCGCTGTCGGAGGGAAGCGACGTGGAGATGACGAATGTGGAAGTCGCCACTTTGTAGGTCTTCTTCGGGTCGAATTTTTTGCCGTCTTCCATTGTGATTTTGTTGATTTTCACATTCTTTTGCTCGCCGCTCTTGACGATGCGGTCGTAAGAGACTTCATATTTGATACCTGCGCAGCAAGGTGCTCCGTAGCCGTCTTCGGCAATACAGCCTGCGATGAGTTGCTTCACTTGTTCGCCCGTCAGGTTGATGATTACTGCCTCGTTGCCGAACGGGTCAAGGTTGTACATGTCGCGGACGGTGAACGGGCCGACTTCCTTCGTGGCAAAACGAACACCGCCACGGTTTTGGAAGGCGATATCGGCATCAAGCCCCTCTTTGAGCGCATCCGACATAAGGCATCCGAGTTGCTCTTTCTCAGTGAAAGGAGCGGTCACATTGGTAAGCACGCGTTTCATTGCCGGATTGTCGTTGAATTGGTCGACCATTGCTTTCGCTTTCGGGTCGATGTTCGGGTTTTTCTTGTCAATGGCGATGGTCTGGCATTTGTAGCCGGCCACTTTGCCGTCAACTACGTCGAAAACTGTCAGGGTGCAGTATTTGAGTTTCCACATTGCCTGGGTCACCAAAATGCCATTGTGTGATGTCGGGTTTTCGACGAGCGTGTGGGAGTGTCCGCCAATGATGGCGTCAACGCCGTAGGGCGCGACATCTTTGGTGAAATCGACATCCTCTTCATAGCCGCGGTGGGTGAGAAGAATGAAAAGGTCGCAATCGTTGCGCATCCAGGCGTATTCTTTCACTTTGTCGATTTCGGGATTAAACTTCATGCCGACAACGCGCGCGGGGTGGCAGTCGGGGATTCCTGAGACACCTCGCTGAACAAGGCCGAGTACACCCACGCGGACATCGCCCACTTTGTAGAAATTGTAGGGAGTTGTCCAGATGTGCATCGAATCGGGAGTCTCCATGTTGGCGCAGATATAGCGGAAATTGGAGTTCGCAATCTGATAGGCGAGGCTTTTCGGTCCGCCGTCAAATTCGTGGTTCCCGATTGCCGAGCCGTGGAATCCCACATAGTTCATCAGGGCCATCATGGGATAGGAGGGCTCGGGATATTGGTCGTTGATAGGGTCGCCGGTGCGGTTGTCACCGGCGGAAAGGATCAGCAAGTCGGGATATACGCCGCGCAACGAATCGGCTATGAAAGCGAAGCGCGGCATTTGGTTGATTTGGGCGTGCATGTCGTTGACCGAAAGGATGGCCACTTTCCCGCTTTGGGCGTTGAGGGAGATGGCGGCCACGACAGCGCTAAATGTCAGAAATAATTTTTTCATCATTAGGTGTGGTGTTAAAGGTGATAGTGAATTTTCGATTTTGTTTGAGAGGCGATGTCAAGGCCACAATGTTGCCGAAGCGGTCGCGGGCGGTGACGTAATCATCGAGGCGGTAAAGCATTTCCGTCGGCATGCCGGTCTCGACGATATAGCGTCGGAGCGCATCTTGCAGGCGTGCTCCGGCGAATATCCTGACTCTTGTGTCGTTGATGCTGACGGTCATGGCTTCAGTATGGTAATAAGGGAGTTTTTATGATGCCAATTGCCCTGCCTTCTTTTGAACGAGGAATTAAGGGGATTTCTATAAATTGTCTTTCGGGAAATTCAGAGAGAATATTAGGAAGATAGTTGACGGGAGCGAGGGAGCAATGCGGGCAT
>CADBML010000129.1 GCA_902795825.1 uncultured Bacteroidales bacterium | reverse complement strand
TTCTTGGGAGAATCCTGCTTCTTGGGAGTTTCTTGTTTCTTCGGCGTCTCCTGTTTGGGAGCATCCTGCTTCTTCGGGGACTCTTGCTTCTTTGGAGTCTCCTGCTTCTTTGGGGTTTCTTGCTTCGACTTGTCGGTTTCCTTCGGAGTCTTGGGTTCTTTCGAATCCTTGGCTTCGTTGTTTTTGGAATCTTCTTTGACTTTCTTTTGGTCGTTTTTGTCGGCAGGGGCGGAAGGATCAGCCGTGGGCGTGCCGTCGGCCGGCTCTGTGCCCTCCCCTATTTCTTCACCATCATCACCCTCCTCATCTTCGGGAATGTTCTCGTCCTCAACTTTGTTCATCGTTTCTTCGCCGATGAAAATCAAATACTCCTCAAGCGAACGGCCTTGAGTGATCAACACATTGAAGTTGTCCTCACTGATGATAATTGGGCGCACGCCATCGAGGTCGATTCCCACGGATTCGTTAAGCGACGAGCGATAGTGGACGGCCTCGGCGTTGTTACGCATCCCCTTGACACAAAGGAGCCCGAGATTGCCGAATTGATATTGTTGGAGGTCGAAGTCACGCACCACATAGGTAGTGAAGTTGTAACGAGCCACTTCGTAGAGCACTTTGTTGGCGACTACGGTGTCGGTGTTATAGGCGAAAACCACCATGTGGGGCACGGAATCGTTGAGCGCGAACTCAGCGGGTTTGTCTGATTCGGTGAGGGTGGAGTCGTTAGTAAGCCGTTGACTCCAAATCATACCACGGAGGTTCGACGACGACTCCTGAAGTTTGCGCCCTTGCGAAATGCCTTTGAGATAAGCTGTCGCGAGGTCGGTCATGTCAGTGTCGGGATATTTTTCGAGCATCGTCTTGAGCGATTCCTGGAATTTTTCGGAATTGCGGTCGGTGACGTAGGCGAGAGCATTGATAAACATAAATTTAGGCATCAGCGGGCTAAGCGGATATTTGGCCTGCACACGCGCAAACGCATCGTGCACCTCCTTGTTGTTGCCGTTGAGATAGTGCTCGTAAGCGTCAGCATAGAGGTTTTCCTGCTGCTGGTTCATCTGGCGCAGGGCATCGAAATAATTCGGGTCGGCCATGGCCGATGCGTAGCTCGACTTGGGGAACTCGCTGATTATGAGTTGGCGGTATTTCTCGGCTTCACGGGTTTTCCCTTGCCGCATCATCATCAGATAGATGTTGTAATAAACATCGAGTCGATAGACATTGTCGGGGTAGCGGCTGAGCAGCCGGTCAAACTCGGTCTTCGCGGCAGCGAAATCCTCCAGCTTATCCTTCAATATGACGCCCATATTGAAAAGTCCCTCTTGAATGACATCGTTAGAAGTCTGGCGCTCCTCGTCAGTTTTCGGAATCTGCTTCAGATAAAACTCGGGGAAGTGGGGGTCCTGCTCGTGGGCGAGTTGTTCTTTCTCTTTTTTGATTTCCTCGGGAGTACGGTTGTCGTCGGCATTGGCCAATGAATCAGCGGGGAGGCTATCGTCGCCAGCTTCGGGGGTGTCGGAAAAATCGCTCATGTCAAACGACGACTTATTGCGGCGGCGCCAGTTGTCCTCAAGTTTTCGGCTGCCCCAGCGTTTTTGGAAGTCGGTCTTTCCGGCATTTCTGACGGAAGTGTTGTAGAAATACCATGAGTTGTCGCTGTTCATGACAAACGATTTCGGGGCATTCGCGCCGGAGTTGTTCAATCCGTTTCCGGCGGCGTTCTGATTAGCGAGGTAGTCCTCCATCTGAGCCTGTTCGGCCGCTTCTTTCTCCTTCTTTTTGAGCTCCTCAATGATTTTGTTCACCACCTTTAGCTGGTCGGCTTCGCTCATTGCCGAAAGCCGGAGCAACGAATCCTGCAGTGTGACGTTCTGGGAATAAACGGCGAGCTCGTCGAGCACATCGCTCCGACGCTTTAGGGTTTCGTAGTTGGGATAAGTTTCCGGAATCTGAGGGATTGCCTCGGAATAGCACGGTTGCGCCTTGTCGTAGAGGTGTTGGTTGAAGTAAATGCCGCCGAGGGTGATATTGTTGATAGCTTTGTCGATGCCGTTGCGGGTGGATTTTTCATTGGCGAGGACATAGTTCTCGACTGCATGCACGGTGTCGTTACGTGAGAGGTAGAGGTTGCCGATGGCATAGTAGATTTGGTCGAGGTATTCCTTGTTTCTGCCATAGTGGGTCATCCGCTTCAATGATTTAACTTCAGGCTCAATATTTTTGCCGGCATAGACTTCGCTTTGTTTGATGCGGGCGTTGAATTTGGTGCGGTATTGCGCCGAATTGCTTCCGGCGGCCACTCCAAACGCCTTATATGCGAGCTCGCGGTTGCCTTCGAGCGCGTAGAGCTGTCCTAGCAGGAAATTCAGGCGAGTTTTTTGCGAACCTTTGGCCATAGAAGCGGCGGCGGTGAGGTATGGAATCGCTTTCGACTTGTCGGCAGTTTTGGTGTAGTAGTCGGCATAGGCGAAATTATAGGCTTCGACAAGGCGCTTGGATGTCAGGTCGGCGGGCTTGACGTGGACGAGGAGGTTTTCGGCCTCGTAGGTCCATTCCATAGCGCTGTAACATCTCGACTGCCAAAGGCGCGCTTCAAGGGTGGTTTCGGGAAGCCACGTGAAATGCTTCGATATGTAATAAAATGTAGATGCGGCTCCGAGGAAGTCGCCGTTCATGTATTGGCTCTTGGCCATCAACAGCCACGCATTATGGATAAAAGGGTTGAACTCTTCGCGTTTGAGCCAGGCTTTGTATTTAGCGTCGGCTTTGCCCGACTTGCGTTTGGGGCGCTTTTTCAGCGAATGAAGCTGGATGGCCTTTTGCGCCTTTTCGATTGAGCGGGTGAAATTGCCTTCGGGCTGCGGAGCTTTAGGATAGTTTTTCGCTTCGGCGGGATGCATCAACACGAGACCGCTATAGTCGTCCTCGTATTTCGTTTCCATGTCCTTGAGCGTCTCCTTGTAATGCTCGATTCCGTTGTAGTAGATATTATATTTTGTTGTAAACGCCTGATAACGACGGTTGAACGCCGTGTTCTTTTTTGTGCTACACGACGTTGCCGCCAGAGCGACGACAAGGGTTAATATGAGCGGAAGGCGTTTCAAGAGACGATAACCATTGGGCCGTCGTTTCCAACGGCTTCTCATTATTACTTAACGCGCGATGTGTTGAGTTTATTGTTTTTGCGTCGCTCGGCAACCGATTGGGCCGCTTTCGCCACAATATAAACGAGAGTGAGAATGATGACTATGATTGGAGAGCAGGGGATATCGACAATGGCGGCGAGAAACAGCGACACCACGCACGCCACAAGCGACACGGCAATCGAGCAGAACATAATGCCACGGAAATTGTGATAGCGGATTTCGGCTATCATCTGCGGGAGGGAAAGCATCGACATCAGCAACATTATTCCTATCAACCGGATTGTCAACACAATACACACAGCTATCATGACCGTCATCACCGTGCTTATAAACTTGACCGGCATGCCGCTCACCTTAGCGAAATCCTTGTCGAAAGCCACAGCCACTATTTTGTCGAAAAACAGGGCGAAAAACAGGATCAGTACTATGGTGAAAGCCGCAAACGCCATAAGGTCGGAAAAAGTGATTGTCAGAATATTCCCGAAGAGAAACGAGTTGAGGTCGGGGACAAGGCCCGGCGTGAGAAACACAAACATAACGCCCACAGCCATTCCGACAGCCCACACAGCCGCTATCGCCGAATCCTCACGTATGCGCTGTCGCGAAGAAAGCCACTCCACGCCCGCCGACGAGGCAATGGCGAAAACTGTGGCCATCGCTATCGGGTTGATGCCGAAATAATAGCCTAAGCCCAAGCCGCCGAAACAAGCGTGGGTGATGCCTCCGGCAATAGCCGTCATGCGACGGGTGACAATGTATGTGCCTATAATCGCCGACGACACAGAGATGAACACAACTGCAATCAGTGCATATTGGAAGAAAGTGTATGAAAAAATTTCAGCCATTATTTTGCCGCGTTGAGAGTTTGACGCATTTCCCCGACAATCATGAGCATTTCGTCGCGCACGGCTTCGGGGAGCGGAATGTGACGGAGTTCGAGGCTCTTGTTCCAGCCGGCGATGTCCTCAGGGAGGAGAGTGAGAAGGATGTCGCGGAACTGCTCCACGTCAGAATCGGTATATTGCTCGGGGTCGGCAAAGGCATAGCTGTCGAGTTCTTCATCGTCGTAATATATGATATTGCCCTTGCGGTCAATTGGAAGATTCTTTTCACAAACGATGTGCATGCCGCAACATGCCTGCTCCGGCTCGACAATCTCATCTGACGCGGAAGTGCCGCCGCCCTTCCGCAGTGAAATGCGGTGGCTCACATAAAGCACGAGGCCTACAGCCACCACTATCGCGAGAAGAATCAGCGCGCCCGTCATTCTTCGGCCTCCTCCGCTTCGGCCTCCTCGTCGTTTTTGCGACCCACTAATTCGGTAGGGTCGATAAGATTGAATCCCGCTTCGACAAGATGGTTCCAATAGTCAGGATAGGATTTGCTGACCACCTCCACGTCGCGGACGATGATGCCCGGCGCATAAATTGCCACTGGCGCGAACGACATGGCCATGCGGTGGTCGGAGTATGTGTCGATTGTTATGATGTCGGCATCGACGGGACGGCGGTAACCTTCCCAGACGAGTGCGTCATCATCGATCTCGAGGTCGAACGATAGCTTGGACAACTCGTTGACCAGAGCTGCCAGACGATCGGTTTCCTTGTCGCGCAGAGTGGAAAGACCTGCGAAGCGGAATGGCACGCCAAGCAGGCAAGCCGTGACTGCCAGCGGCTGGGCGAGGTCGGGGTTTTCGCTCAAGTTGATATTGAGCCGAGCGTGCATTTCAGGAGAAGGCGACACATGTACGCCCTCATCCGTTTCCTCCGTCACCACGCCGAGCATTTCGAAGAAACCGGCGGCGGCACAATCGCCCTGAAGCGACTTCGGCGATATTCTACGGAGGTCGAATTCCGACGTTGACAGTGCGGCTATCTCCATCCAAAAAGCGGCGGCGCTCCAATCGGCATCCACTTCGAAGCGCGCGGGACGGTACGCCCCACTTTTGACCGTCACCAGATTGCCCCCCACGAAATCCGCCTCAACACCCGCCTGCTCCATAAGACGCAGGGTCATGACAATATAGGGCGCACTCACCACGTCGCCCGACAGCCGGAGCGTCAGTCCTTGCTCCATAGTCGGGGCAATCATCATCAAGGCGGAGATGAACTGCGAACTCACCGAGGCATCGACTTCAACTTCGCCGCCGGCAAGGCGCTTGCCGTTGATTTTCAAAGGAGGGAAACCTTCCTTGCCCACATATTCGATGTCGGCACCGAGCTTCCTCAATGCGTCAACGAGAGGCGAAATCGGACGGTTGCGCATTCTCTCCGAGCCGTCGAGCACCACGCTCCTACCCTCCTGACGGGCAAAAAACGCCGTCAGGAAGCGCATGGCAGTGCCGGCTGCGCCCACATTGACCTCTTGTCGGTCGGAATCTGACAGCGCGTCGATAATGGCGCGTGTGTCGTCACACTCAGCCAACTCAGGAAGAGGTGCGGCGCCAGGAGTCAACGCCGAGATTATCAACACTCGATTGCTCACGCTTTTCGAAAGCGGCAAATCAACCGCTATCTCATTCAGTTCGTCGGGAGGAAGGATAATATAGTCCATTTTATAAACCGGTTAATAGGCGCGACGGTGCGCACAAAGGCTGGCGGCCACGCCACATTCCACTCTGCGAAATTACAAAAAATCCGCCAAACAGCCAATAGTGTCAGTCGGCAGGATAAGCGGCGACGAACACTTCAGCCCGTCGGAGGGTGTCGGCATTGCGGATAAGCTCCGAAAGGCAGATATCGCCCACGATATAGTTATAGGTGGCCGACTTGTAGCTTTCGTTAATGTTTTCAAATGTGAGCAGGTGGCGCTCCCCCTCTGTTGTGTAGCGATAATAAATGCGGAAAATGAAGTCGGTGGTATAGGTCGGAGTGTGGCCGGAATTGAGTTTTTTGTATTCGTAGCGGTAGTCGTAAGTTTGGGCGGTGATATCGCTAAGGACGGAAGAGCCCGTGGGATGACCGCCGGCGCCTCTGCCGAACATGAATTGTTTGTAGTAGAACATCCCCTTGATAACGATGCCGTTAAACTCGTCCTCGACGCTGTAGATGTATTTCTGCTTTGAAATCAGCTGAGGCATGACGGTAAGGGCGAGTTTGTCGTCGCCAAGTTTTTCGGCGCATCCGACGAGCTTTATCCGTCGGCGCTTTTCGTTTGCGAATCGGATATCGTCGGCTGTCATCCGCCCGATTCCGAATGTGAAAATCTCCTCTGGTCTGACATACACGCCGAAAGCGTGGATTGTGATGATTACGAGCTTGAATAGCGAGTCCCACCCATCGACATCGAGCGTCGGGTTGCTCTCGGCAAAACCGAGCCGCTGGGCGATGCTGAGCGCCTCAGAATAGTCCATGCCCTCATTGAATATTTTCGACAGGATGAAATTTGACGAACCGTTGAGAATCCCTTTTACGGAAATAAGCAGGTCGTTGTCGTAATATTCCTCAAGGTTGCGGATTACGGGGATGCTGCCGCAGGCCGAAGCGTCGTAAAGCAGGGCTGTGCCTGTGAGCCGTTGCAGTTCGATGAGGTCCATTATGTGGTAGGCGAGCATTTTCTTATTTCCGCTCACCACAGGAATACCCTGCCGCAAAGCCCTTTCTACGATAACGTATGCGGCATCGGCATCGTCGATAAGTTCAACAATGAGGTTGATTTCAGGGTCGTTGAATATGTCGTCGGCTTTGTCGGTAATAGGCACAGGCGCGTCGCGGTGTTTTTTGGTGTTGCGAACACAGGCTCGGGCGATTCTGACATTATCGGGGTTCACGCGGCGAAGCACGTCGCACAAGCCCTGACCTACGTTTCCGAAGCCGAAAAGACCTATTACTAATTGTTTGCGTTTCATTACTTTATGTTGTTTACTGATTGACAAAATTGCTGATTATAGCGTCGAGTTTCTCATATTCCACAAGAAAGCCGTCGTGTCCGAAATTGGAGTCGATAAGATGATATTCTACGCTTGGGATGTATTCCACCAATGGTTTATGGTCGGCGGGAGGGAAAATAATGTCACTCGTGATTGCCACCACAAGGGTCTTCGCACGTATGAGGCGCAAAGCGGCTTCAATGCCTCCGCGGCCTCTGCCGATGTTGTGGGTATCGACGGCCTGGGAAAGGCGGTAGTAGGAATAGGCGTTGAAACGGCGGCGGAGTTTTTCGCCTTGATAACGCTGGTAGGAGTGCACCCGCCGTTTGAAAAGCGGTTCCGCCTCTTCGGGAGTCTCGGCTTGGGTGAGATTGTAGGCAATGCCTCCACGATAACTCAGCAGGGCTATGCTGCGTGCCACGGCAAGACCGGCGGCTCCGGCATCGCTGTCGCGTCGGTCGAACGTCGCGTCGGCCTCTATGGCCATCCTCTGCGATTCGTTGAACGCCGCTGTCCACGGACGGCAATCGGCCGATGTGGCTATGAAAACCGCTTTTTCGGCAAAATCAGGGTCGATAAGCGTCCATTCCATACACTGAAAACCGCCAAAACTGCTGCCGATGACAAAACGGACATGGTTGATGCCGAGATGAGCCGCTAAAAGTTGATGAGCGCGGACAATGTCGCGTATGGTCACGCATGGGAAAGTGTCGTACCACGGTTCACCGGTCGATGGGTTTACGCTTAAAGGCCCCGTCGAGCCATAACACGAAGCTATCGTGTTGGCGCAAACGACAAAATATTTTTCAGGGTCGAGGAAACGACCGCGCTCGACAGTATGAGGCCACCAGTCGGCCACGTCGCTGTTGGCTGTCAACGCATGGCACACCCACACGGCATTATCCTTAGCCGCGTTAAGCGTACCCCATGTGTCGTAGGCGATTGTCAGCGAGGGAAGTTCTCCCCCACCATCAAGGCCGAAAGGCCGGTTATAATAGAAGTATTTTGGCATCAGCTTCCGTTTTTTTGACTTTAGGAAATAGAAAGCGCCTCAAATGCCTGGCGGAAGTCGTCGATAATGTCCTCGACATCCTCCAGTCCCAATGAAATGCGAAGTAGAGTCGGGGTAACACCGGCAGCTCGCAAATCGGCTTCGCTGAGTTGCTTATGAGTTGTCGATGCGGGATGAGTGACCACAGTGATTGAGTCGCCGATCATAGTCATGTGAGCGCAGAGCCGGAGCGCCTCGACGAAGCGCACTGTGCTTTCGACGTCGCCTTTAAGTTCGACATTTATCACCGCACCCGCTCCATGACGGAAATATTTTTTAGCCAACGCATGGCAAGGATGGTCGGCAAAGCCCACATAGCTGATGTGCTCCACATGCGGGTCGTTGCGCAAGAATTCGGCAAGACGACGGGTGGCAGCCACTTGATGCTCCAGCCGCAGCGAGAGCGTTTCGATACCAAGCAGATGCAAATAGCAGTCGAAAGGCGACGCGCCGCAGCCGAGGTCGCGCAAGCCATCGACACGAGCTTTGACGATGAAAGCCTGATTTCCGAACGTCTGCCAGAGGTTCAGTCCATGATACCCTTCAGAAGGACCGTCGATTGCGGGATAGCGACCGTTGCCCCAGTCGAATGTGCCGCCGTCGACGATTATGCCGCCCATGGCGGTGCCGTGACCGTTAATCCACTTCGTAGCCGATTCCAAAACGATGTCGGCGCCCCAGTCGAAAGGATTACAAAGATAACCGCATCCGCCGAAGGTGTTGTCGATTACCAACGGCATATCGTGAGCGTGGGCTATACGGGCATAGGCTTCGATATCGACCACATCGCAAGTCGGGTTGCCCATGCTCTCGGCATAAACGAAGCGAGTGTTCGAGTCGATAAGCCGATTGATGTCGTCGGGCGAATCGGTAGCGGCGATGCGGCAGTCGATTCCCATGTTGCGGAGAGTGATTCTGAAAGAATTGTACGTACCGCCATAAAGGAAGGGCGCCGCCACAATGTTTTCGCCGGCCTTAGCCAACGAAGCCACGATGATAGTGATGGCGGCCATGCCGGTGGCAGTGGCGAGAGCACCCACACCGCCGTAAAGCGACGCGACACGATTCTCATAGTCGGCGTTAGTCGGGTTGGAAAGGCGGGTGTAGATGTGTCCCTGCTCGGTGAGGTTGAAAAGACCGGCCGCCGTTTCACACGAAGGGAAATGGAATGCGGCAGTGGGATGAATGGCAACTCCGCGCGAGTATGTCTCGTCGATGTGGTAGCCGCCATGGATTTGGCGGGTTGAAAAACCCAATTTTTGTTTTGTCATTTCGCTTGAATATTTTGCGTTATCAACTCATGGAATGTCGGGGGAAAAACCATCACGACAGCCGGCAACGGCCCGCAGACAGTTCGGTTCGCAAAGTTATCACATTCCTACGACAATGACAAATCAAAACCAGAAAACTTCCTATCACCGCATGACAAAGCATGGCTAGCGTCGTTAGCGAATGGATGAGTTCGAGCTGCTCGATTTACATTGCGGGGGCGAAAAGTTGTGGCAACGTGATGTCGCCCTGAACCACCGAATAGTTTTTCCCTTTGCTCACCCCAAAGGGAGTGACAAATGTAATCAGAAGAGTGTTACGCTTTTTTGCTTGGCTTCTATATACACTCATCCTCTCCCGAAGACGACGGGCGTAGTCGGACGTGATGACGTACTCGTCGGGGGCGAATTTAAACTCACACAGATGAGTTATGCGATCTGCTCGTTCAATCACCAAGTCTATTTGGGCGCCTGGACCTTCGGCGTTATTTGTTGAACGCCATGATGAGCAGCGCACACTAACGCCATAAATGCCCAACGCCATACGTATCTGATCGATGTGTAGGAGTCCTATCAATTCAAATGTAAGCCCTTGCCATGCCGACACACTGGGCGAAGTTATTTTCGTCGTCCAATAGTGGAGCGTGTTTTGTCGTTCCGGTTCAATAAAACGGAAATAAAACAGGGTGTAAAAATCACAAACACGGTAAATGTTCCCATTCCTCTTGTTGTCCAAAGGCGTTTGAGCCATTATGAAGTTGCAACGTTCGAGATTCGCCAGCATCTTGGTTAATGTTCCGCCGGATGTGCCTGTTGCATCGACAATCTCTTGTCGTGACAGTCCCTCTCTGCGCATGGCAATTTGTCTAACAATATCTACGTAAGGTTGCGAGTTTCGAAACAATACTTGATACAATTCCCCAAATTCTCCTTTTAATTTTGCGCTTGGCGTAAAGAAAAGTTCATCTACGTTTTCCGCTATACCTTTGGTGAAATCAAGAAGACTCCAATAGAATGGCACCCCTCCTAAATACATATACATTTGAGCAATCTGATAGTAGTCCCACGTACCACTCTTGCTCTCCACGTATTGTTTGCATTCGTTGAGATTGAACGGTTGAAGGGCTATCCTTGAAGTCACCCTATTATGTAATCCTCCCTGATTCTCGATTAGTTGATCTACAAGCCACGATGTGGCCGAGCCACACGCAACCAGCATAATGTCGTCGCGCAACGAAGCCCATCCGTTCCAAAAGTCCTCGAGCGCCGCCACAAATTCGCTTCCAGGAGTGTCAATCCAAGGCATTTCATCAAAAAAAAGCACTTTCTTAATTCCTACGTCACTCTTTGACAGAGCCGCCTCTAACACGTCAAATGCATCATACCACGATGTCAACTGCGGCAAAACATCACATAACGCCGATTGCTGCATCGCTTGGGCAAATTTCTGCAGTTGACGAGCCTTTGGAGATTTGTGTGAGCCCACGAACGACATTGTTGTGCGCCCTTTCAGCACAGTATTGACAAGAAATGTTTTGCCTATACGACGACGCCCTGAAACCACCACAAATTCCGAACGCTCTGACGACAAACATCTCTCCAATTCTGCTATCTCTCTATTCCTTCCTATTAATTTTTCCATATAACTTATACTATTTAAGTTTTGGGAGTAAAAACGTTATAGGTCTCAATCCCCACCATCCGGCTGCAGTTCAACCTCCCCGAGGTTGTTGTGGATGGGACGCTCCTACCCCACGTTTCGCACCTCTCCGAGGTTGCTTACGTGAGGTTAAAGATATTTTACATCTCTGATGTAATTGCATCTCCGATGCGAAGAGATTGATAGTCATTATGATGTGACTTACGAACCTTCAGTTATACTATTTTGACAGCAAAAATAGCCTAAATTTTTCGTTTTTCAAAGAGTTTGCAGCCAAAAGTCGATATTTTTACCCACTTTTGGGGTGTTTATTGCGTTGGGTTTGCAGCCAAAAGTCGATATTTTTACCCACTTTTGGGGCATTTGTCGCATTGAGTTTGCAGCATAAAAACAAACATGTCACTATCAATCATAGTTTTATGGGAGTTTATGTGGATGTGCGGATTATTTCGATTTCGGATATTGACATTTGACAAACGAATCTGCCACGAACAAAGGTGCCTGAATATTTCCAAGCACCTTTTTTCAATTATGAGATAAAATTATTCTGGCTGGTCTTTATTGCCCACTCGGGGGAGTGCCACCGCCGCCGTCAGGGGGAGTGCCACCGCCACCGTCAGGGGGAGTGCCACCGCCACCGTCAGGGGGAGTGCCACCGCCACCGTCAGGGGGAGTACCGCCACCCCCGTCGAGGGGAGTACCACCACCACCCGAAGGATTGTAGTTGCTATAATTGACAGCAGCTGTGAGTTCCAAGCTGGCAAGCGTAGTGCCGCCCGACACCTCCGCCTGCGTCAGCAAACCGTGGAACGCTTTAGATTTGTCGGCAATCGTGCATCCCGAAAGGATTTTCAAGGTGATGCCTTCGGCAAATGCCGATGACGACACAATCATCGTCGAGAAGTCGCGCGGGATGGTATAAGCCAAGATAGGATAATCGTCGCCGTCGAGGATAGCCATCGACAGGTCAGCCTTGATTTTGTTTCCTAAAATAATCGACGGCTGCTGCGATTCAGTGGTGGGCACGGATGTTGTGCCGCCAATACCAACAAACACACCGCCGTTGACGGTAAACACATTCTTGTCGCAGTCGAAAGCGGCCTCAGGTTCGTTGGTGCTCGAAGCCACTATTATTCCTCCGTTGATGGTGAGCGGACCGTTAGAGTCGATGGCGTCGTTGCCCGACGAGTAAGCATAGACATAGCCTCCGTTAAGGTTCAGACCGGTGACAGCATTAAGGGCGTCGTCGTAACTCGACACCTCCACAACGCCGGCATTGATAGTGAGGTTGCCTTTGCTCTCCATTCCTTCGCTGCCCACGCCGCCGGAGGTGCGCACTCTGATATGTCCGCCGTTAACCGTAAGGTTGCCAACGGCTTTAATGCCTTTCGCGCTGGCCCGCGCCGTGCTGCTATAGACAAAACGCTTGCCTTTCGTCTGAACGGTGATGTCGCCGCCGCTAATGACGATATTCTGCTTGCAGTTGATGCCCTTGCCACCCGAACCGGTGCTTTCAATAGCCACAGTGCCGCCGGTCATGGTGAAGTCG
>CADBML010000128.1 GCA_902795825.1 uncultured Bacteroidales bacterium | reverse complement strand
GGTCAACTTCTTGGTGGTCATGTCGAACACCGACAGTCCGTTGTAGTCCTCACTCGACACGAGAAGCGACTTGCCATCGGGCGTGAAAACCGGATGATACATGGCGCTCCCGGCGTCAAAACGCTGGGTCTTGACAACCTTGAAATGCTGTGCCGACATCATTGTCGTAATGGCTGCGGCAGCTAACAAAAGTAGCACTTTCTTCATTTCTGTGTTTGATTTAGTGGTTAAGTTAATTAAAATATTGAGTTAAAGTTTGTTAACAACAACACAAGAAACAGTCCCCATTGGGACAACTCAGGGCAAATTTACAACTTTTTTTTCGGGTGTCAAAGAAAATGTTCAAAATATTCAAAAAAAGCGAAAAAATAGGCAATTCTACCTAATTTACGAAAAACGCGGCTGGAAGATTACGCGCACGCAAGGACAATAAAACAAAGCGCACGGCGTTAAGAAATTAGTGAATACATTAGCAAAGATAACCCGCGCAGTGGCCGCGACGGCAACGATAATGCTTGCCGCCGCCGGAGCGTCGTGCATTGAGGACGGCTTCACAACCTCGCCAGCCGACCAGCCCACATTCTCCGTCGATACCCTGAAAATGGGCCTCGCCTTCTCAGAAGAGGGCACACCCACCCACAAATTCAAAGTTTATAACCGCCACAACAAAGGGCTGAACATCAGCAAAATCGCATTCCGCGACGGCGGCACAGGCTCTTTCCGCCTGAATGTGGATGGCATTCCCGGAGAAGCTTTTGAGAACGTCGAGATTCGCGCCAACGATTCGATATTCGTGCTCGTGGAAGCCACGCTACCCTCTAACGGAGGCAAGTCCACGCCGCTCGAATATTACGACTGGCTCGATTTCACCACCAACGGATCCACACAGACCGTTGTGCTCCAAGCCGACATTATCGATGTCGAACGCCATCACGGATGGGACGTCAAGTCCGACCTCACTTTGACAACGAAAGCCGCCTACCAAATTTTCGACAGCCTCGTGGTGAGGCCGAACGCCACACTCACCATCCCGCAGGGGGTGACGATGTATTTCCACGATTCGGCATGGATGCGCGTAGATGGCACACTGATTGTAGAAGGCACCGCCGAAGCGCCAGTCAATTTCATCGGCGACCGCTTCGGTTATGTCGCTTCAAACATCCCCTATGAAATAATGTCGGGGCAATGGAGCGGAATCATGTTCTCCTGCCTGAGCCGCTCAAACAAGCTCGCATACGCATCAATACGCAACACCGTCAACGGAGTGCTTGCCGACTCGCTTTTCCTCTCGCCGCAGCCCGCGCTGAAGATGGTGAACTGCCAAGTCCGAAACTCGACCGGCTACGCCTTGCAGGCCCTTCATTCGTCGGTGGAAGCCTACGGATGCGAATTTGCCGACGCGGCTTTCGGCTGCGTAGGTCTGGCGGGCGAGCATCACGTGTTCAACCACTGCACATTCGTCAACCAATACCTTTTCGCCTACCCCGACGGCGAGATAATCCAGATATATCGCCTTGACCCCGACGATAAATATGGCGCGATTAAGCCCACCACTGCCGACTTCTCCAACTGCATAATCTGGGGCAACGGCGGCGACATCACGCCGGGCTCTTTCGACGGCTACAACGTGTTTTTCCGCTACTGTTCTTTCTCCGTCGCCGGCACCGACGACGCCAACTTCATCTCGTGCCTGTGGGAAACCGACCCGCTATTCCGCACCGTCAGGGACGAATACTATTTCGACTATCGGCTGAAGGATGGGTCGCCCGCGATCGGCGCGGCGGCGAAGGCTCTCACGCGCCCCGAAACCGCCACCGACTTCTACGGCACGACGAGAGGCTCGTCGCCCGACCTAGGCGCATACCAGTCAGTGGCAAATTAGCCTCATCTGCGAAGATTCGAATGTTCGAGCACTCGAGTATTCGAACATTCGAAAAAACGTGGAAATCGACCGATTGGGCAGTCAAGCATCCGTTATTGCAAGAAATCAACGCAAATATTAATAAAATGAATCCTATTTGTAAACTATTCGGCATCAAGCTGCCAATAATTCAAGGCGGCATGGCATGGTGCAGCGGATGGCGGCTGGCGTCGGCAGTGAGCGAAGCCGGCGGGCTCGGGCTGTTGAGCGCCGGCTCGATGACACCCGACCTTCTGCGCGAACAAATCCGCAAAGTGAAATCCGCCACCCGCCGTCCTTTTGGCGTGAACATTCCCCTGATGAATCCGAACGCCGAGAACTACATCAAAGTATGCCTCGAGGAGCACGTTAAAATCATATTCACCTCGGCCGGCAACCCGAAAAAATGGACCGCACGGCTGAAAGACGCCGGAGTGAAAGTGGCGCACGTCGTCGCCAGCGCACGTTTCGCCGCGAAATGCGAGGAGGCTGGCGTTGATGCAGTGGTGGCCGAAGGATTCGAAGCCGGCGGACACAACGGCAAAGAGGAACTGACCACGATGTGCCTTATTCCCGCCGTCCGCCGTGTGCTTAAATCCACTCCGCTAATAGCCGCTGGCGGCATTGCCACCGGCGAGGCTTGGCTTGCCGCTGAAGCCCTCGGCGCCGACGGAGTGCAAATCGGCACGGCTTTCGCCATAACTCAAGAAAGCTCTGCCCACGACGATTTCAAGCGCCTGTGCGTCACCCTCGACGAAAGCTCCACTATGCTGTCGCTCAAGCAGTTGTCGCCCACTCGCCTTGTCAAAAACCGCTTCTATGAAGAAGTGGTCGAAGCCGAACGTCGCGGAGCCTCAAACGAGGAGATGCTCGAAATGATAGGCTTCGGACGCGCACGACGTGGAATGCTCGAAGGCGACATCGAAAACGGCGAACTCGAAATCGGGCAGGCGGTGGCGCTCATCGACGACATCCCGACAGTGGCCGAACTTATGCGACGGCTCGTCGCCGACCACGACAAAGCCCTTTCCCGCTTATCACCGACGCATGGCCATTCCATCCACAGCACAAAGGCATTAGTCGAAGCTGAATAATGCGGAGCAGAATCTTTGAGCTCTCAATCACTCGACTATTCGATTACTCGAGCATTCGAATCTTCGAATCCCCTTTAAACTCTAAACATTCAATTCTAATCTTTATACCTCCCTCCCATGAACAATTTCTTTTTCTGCACTCCAACCAAATACGTATTCGGCCGCGACGTGGAGAATGAAGCCGGCCAACGCATCATCGACGAAGGCGGCACCAAAGCATTAATAGTTATCGGCGGCGGAAGCGTAGTCCGCTCGGGACTTCTCGACCGAGTGACGAAATCGCTCGAAAAAGCCGGCATCGCCCATTGTCTGCTCTCCGGCATCCAACCGAATCCCGTTGACACCAAAGTTTACGAAGGCATCAAGATGGCCCGCGCCGAACGCTGCGACTTCATCCTCGCCGTGGGTGGAGGCTCAGTCATCGACACAGCCAAGGCGATTGCCGCCGGAGTGCCTTACGACGGCGACTTTTGGGACTTCTTCATGGGACGAAAAGTCGAACGGGCAGTGCCAGTGGGAGTGGTGCTGACGATTCCCGCGGCAGGCAGCGAAGGTTCTGGGAACACGGTCATCACCCGCCTCGACGGTCTGCACAAAATATCCATCCGTTCGCCCTACGCACTGCGCCCGAAATTCGCGCTGATGAACCCTGAACTGACCTACACTCTTCCGTTCAGCCAAACATCGGCGGGCGTCGCCGACATGATGTCGCACATTTTCGAGCGTTATTTCACCAACACTACAGGAGTGGAAATCACCGACCGCATCTGCGAAGGAGCTCTCAAAGCGATTATTACGGAGGCCTTGAAAATCAAGGCCAACCCCACCGACTACGACGCCCGCGCCAACATCATGTGGAGCGGCACTGTGGCCCACAACGGCATCTGCGGCGTGGGACGCGAGGAGGACTGGGCATCGCACGGACTGGAGCATGAACTGTCGGCTGTTTATGGCGTGACCCACGGCGCGGGACTGGCTGTTATTTTCCCCGCGTGGATGACTTTCATGGCCGAGCGCAAACCGGCACGCGGAGCACAGCTGGCGCGCAGAGTGTTCGACATCGACGATGACGACGACCGTTCAGCCGCAATCAAGGGCATCGAACGCCTCAAAGCGTTCTACCGTGAGATGGAATTGCCCACGAATTTGGCCGAATTGGGCATTCCCGACGCCGACATCGACCTTCTCGTCGAGAAAGTACATGAAAACAAGGGCACCCCATTCGGGTCGTACGTTCCGCTATATCCCGACGATTCCCGACGGATCTATGAAACCGCAAAAGGTGTCTAATTCAGGTTTATAGGAGCTTTATAATCTTTCAACAATCCCTTTAAACTTTCAACTCTCACCTTTACCAATCAATCCTCGACGAGCAGGGCCACGAGGTCGCGGCGCGAGAGGATTGTGATGGTGTCGTTGGTGTAGTCGATAATGCGCCGGTCGGCGAGGGTGTCGAGAGCGGAAATCAACGTAGAGCGCTGCACATTGAGGATTGTGTGGAGGTCGCGCAAGCGGCAGTGGATGGTGATGTCGTCGCTGTTTTTCCTCGTCAGCGACTTCACCCAATAGGCAATGCGGCGAAGGAGGTCGCCCGACGTCATCGAGAGAATGCCGTCAACTCCCGTCTGCGCGTTAACAGCCAATGCGTTAAGATAATTAATAAGGAAAATGCGGTCGGAATTGAGCACTGCGAGATAGTCTTCTTTGGCGATTTGCAGAATACTTGTAGGTTCGACCGTAACGGCCGAGAACGGATATGAATTCGACATCCCGAAGAGATATTCCGGCGCCACAACAGAATTGTCGGCGAGGGTGTAGGTGAGGCGGAAGCGCGCCGAATCGCTCTGAATAGAGAACATCACACGTCCTTTGAGAACAAACACGATGTGGTCGCATCTGTCGCCCACGGAGATTATTTTTTCCCCCGCGGGATATTTGAGGAAATGCAGTTTGGTGTTGCCGGCCACCGCGCTGATGCGGTCGCGGTCAACGCCGTTGAAGAGCGGCAGGCTCAAGAGGGTGTCAAAGATGCTGTTCATGACGGGAAAAGCGGAAAAGTTGTGCCGAATTGATTATATTTTGCCAAATGATATACGAAGCGGGAGCCACCGAAGAGAGCGGATTGAGGAAAGAGAGCGACATCCAAAGAGCCAGAATCGTGTTTTTCTGACCAAGCGACTGAGTTGAGGCCACGGCATCGTGGTAACGAAGGCCAATGAGATGACCCACGGCGAAAAGCGCCACACACGCCACGAGAGCGACAAAAGCGAGCGTCAGCGACACTCTCAAGGAGTCGGCCTCAGTCAAGATGAAATTGAAAGCGCGCGCCATCACAATGGTCAAAGTCACTGCCCACAGATAGAACGAGACACTTTGTCTCCGCGCGACCGCGGCGCAAGCCTTGGACGACAACCGGCGGAAGAGCAGAGCCGCAAGCAAGGGCAACAACAGCAAGGGCAACACCTTCGCGCTGATTTCAAGCAATAGAGAAGAGAACGCTGATGTGTCGGAATGACCCACATAGGCGAACATCAATGGGGCGACTAACGCCACCGCCACATTGCTCAGCACCGAAAACGCCATCACACGCTCCACATTGCCGCCGAGCATCCCGGTCACGACAGGCGCGGCCGTGGCCACCGGACACATCACACATATCATCGCCCCTTGAGCCACAAGCGCATCGACCGGCCTGAGAAGGAAGTAAACCCCCACCCCTCCGCCAATCTGCACGACAAGCAGCAGGACGAGAGAAAATGGCAAGCCAATGGCATCAAGCCGAATGCGGCAGTAGGTGATAAAGAGCATGGCGGCAAGAAGGTAAGGCATAGCGGGAGCCAACACCCCTATCCAAGAGTGGAATGCGGCGCCCAAAACCATCGCCGCCGGAAGCATATATGGTTTCACTTTGCTAACACTCATCGCGCACATGACTGCAAAGTTAAGAAAAATCCACGATTTGAAAAGCCAAAACACTGCTTTTAATGGCCACACCGCCCATAATTTAAAAAATCAGTATAAATGCGTATTGTCCAATTGTCAAAAAAATCGGAACTTTGCGCCAGCAACAAAGGATAGTGTATATAAGTGAAACATTGAGAATCTAAAAATCGGAGCTATGAAAACGAGGTCGGGGCAATGTCCCGGCCTTGATTTGTTTTTTGAGGGATAACGAGCGTCGAGTTTTCGAATAATCGAACATTCGAGCATTCGATTTTTCGAGGATTCGAATGATCGAGCCTTTTGATTATTAGGGTTTAACGTGAGTTCGGCGTAAGGACGCAGAGGAGGTTAAATTCGACAAATTGCAAAGTTTTTTTGACTTTTACTCGACCTTTATGCCTGTGATGCGGCAATTGATGCTTGGATGTGGAGTGCGCTGCGCGTGCCGAGCATGCTTTTGTGGGCTTTTGAGGGTTGTTGCGTTGACAACGCGACATACAGAACTGGCGGCGGAGCCTTGATGACACTTTTTTATTCTTTGTTGCGCATTCCCATGCGGGAAGTGATGTGGAAGCAGGAATTTTTGCGTTCGAACTTGATATATAGCTTTCGTTCCCGCTGCATGGCGTAAATAACTTCCGCGAGAAGGAGTTTGAGGTCGTCGAGTGAACGATTCACATCGTTGAAATTGTCGCAAACGAAGCGGGAAGCGGAGATGTCGAAAGTAGTGCCGAACTGATGGGTCGAGGAATCGACGGCGTTGATGTTCACCCTCCTCAGACGGCGAACCGACGACTTCGTGCGCAACAACGAAGTGACCTTTATGCGGTAGCTGCCGCCACCGCGGGCTGCGAGGGAGTCGTTGAACCGGCGGCCGATTTCATGAAGGCAGTTGGCGGCAGAGGGAATAAGGTAGGGCAGAGAATAGTTGAGCGGCTGGAGATAGAAGTCGGCGCAAGAAGTGATTTTGACTAGCGGACGCCCTGCGTTCCAAGCGTCGGCATTCGACATGATGGGCTTGATTCCCTGACGTTCGGCGGCGGGATATTGCACATGTTGGGAGTCGGCGAACACTTCACGAAGATTGCCGAAATAATGCGTACGGAGCGGCACGCAATTGTTAGGCACCGAATCGGGCACCACGTTCCACGGGTTCAGGGTGTCGGCATCGGTAATAATGGGCATCGGCAGGGTGTTGTCGGCCACCAACTCATCGGCGAGGACTACGGAATCGGAGTCGGAATTGCCGTCGCTTCCCCCACATGCCGCCACGAAGGCCGCCACCGCCGCCGTCACTATCAAAGAATAATATCTACGCATCGGGTCATTTCTTCTTGGAGTCGATTTCGCGGAGAAGCTCTTCGACGGCCGTGCGCAACTGGGTGTCCTCACCTTTCACGATTGTAGCAGGGTCGTTGGCCACCTTCACGTCGGGCTCGAGCTGGGAGTTTTCAAGATAGGAGCCGTCGGGGAGCCGGTAGCCGATTACGGGAATGCCGAACACGAGCGTGGGATCCTGAAGAGTCTCCCAACTGACGGAAGTCATCGTACCGGGCACGGGCATACCCACGAGACGACCGATGCCGGTGTGCTTATACACCCATGGCGAACCGTGGGCATTGGAATAGTTCGACTCACCCTGCACCATGATCGACGGCTTGTTCCACCGACGCGAGGGCATATCGCACGCGCGTCGTCCACGCACCACCTGCTCGAAGTATTTTTTGCCGGAGAAGAGGATTTCAAGGTCCTCATGCAGACGGCCACCACCATTCCAGCGGGTGTCGATCACGAGACCTTCGCGGTCGTTGTATTTGCCGAGGATGTCGGCGTATATCTCACGATAGGAGGCATCGTTCATCGATGAGATATAGACATAGCCGAGGCGGCCTTTCGACCATCGGTCGACGTCGGCGGCGCGACGTTTCACCCAGCGGCTTTCGAGGAGAGCGTTGAACTGGCCCACAGTGATGGGAGTGACGACTTCCTCATGTTTCGCTCCGGCATCGTCGCGGAAAGTGACGAGGGTCTTTTTCTTGGCAAGGTCGGCCAGAAGTTCGGCGAAGTCGGTGTTCTCGTCGATTTCAGTGTTGTTGATTTTCTCGACAACGCATCCGGCAGCCATTTTCGACGTTTTTTTCGCGAACGGACCCTTCTCGACCACTTCGCTCACTTTCAAGCCCTTGCCCGAGTAGTTCCAATCGTAGAGCAAGCCGAGGCTGGCTGTGGTGGTAGTGGCGAGCCGCGGGCGATAGCGTCCGCCGGTGTGGCTCACATTGAGTTCGCCGAGCCATTCGCTGAGCAGGTTGGCAAAGTCGTAGTTATTGTTGATGTGAGGCAAGAAGCGGCGGTAGGCTTTGGTCATCGCCTCCCAATCGACGCCATGCATTTTTTCTGTGTAGAAGCGTTTCTTCTCTTGCTTATACACATGGTCGAACATATATTCGCGTTCGGCGGCGCGGTCCACCTTCATTGTGGCCGAAGGACTGATGGGCGACAGTTTGTCGTTAGCCAATTTTTGGAACGACATTCCGCTGAGGACGAACATCGTCTTGCCGTCGCGGCTCATTTGGATTGAGCCGCCGCTCTTGACTCTCGTCACCTGCTTGTCGTCGCGCTTGCGCAGACCGAGTTTGCGGAGTTCGGATTGACCGTCGAAATTAGCTATGTAATAGAGAGTTTCGCCGTCCTTAGTCAGGAGCGCTCCCGAAAGCGACGACGAATAGGGGGTGAGTCGAACGATGCGGTCGGTGATGCCGTCAAGCTCGACAACGATGTCTTTTTCCTTTTCATCTTTCTTTTCTGACTTTTTGTCGGCGTTCTTCTCTGCCTTCTTGTCGTCGGCCTTTTTCTTGTCGGCTTCGGCTTTTTTCTCCTCGTCGGCTTTCATTTTGTCGAGTTCTTTCTGAAGTTCGAGGTCTTCTTTCGAGAGGAGATATTTGTCGTAGGCTTCCTGATTGACGAAACAGAGCATCAAGTCTTCTAGCGAACCCCACGAGGCATGGCTTCGCATGCCGTAGCGGTCGGTGACAAAGAGAATGGCATTGCCATCCATCACCCACCGTCCGCCTTCGCAGAAGTAGCCCGACTGGGTTATGTTGGTGACTTTTCCGCCCTCTGCGGGCACAATCGCCACGTCGGAATATGGGTCGTGGTGGTTTGCCGAGATGTCGAGGACAAACCATTTGCCGTCGGGGCTCCACTCGTAGCCGAAACTGCCAGCGGTGGAAAACCACTGGCTACCGTCGGTGACCTGACGGGCCTTGCGGGTCTTCATATCGAACACCATGAGCTTCGTACGGTCTTCGATGAATGCGAGTTGCTTGCCGTCGGGCGAGAAGTCGGGCGAATTGCGCTCCACGTCGGAAGAAGCGAGAATCGCGTCTTCCTCGATAAGAGTGGCATTCGGGAAGTTAAGCTCCTCTTTGCGGACGATTTTGGCCACATAAATCTGCCAATTTCCGCCGCGCTCCGAAGCATAGGCGAGCGAACGGTTGTCGGCACCCCACGACAGACCACGTTCGGCCTCCGGGGTCGAAGTAATCTGCTTCGTTGTGCCATATTCCACCGAAGTGACAAAGACATCGCCGCGGGCGATGAAAGCGATTTGCTTGCCGTCGGGCGACACCACGGCATTCGAACCGCCACGCACCGTCACGGCCTCGATACGGTTTTCGTCGTCCTCAACCACATCGATATTCACTTTTTTAGGCTTTCCGCCGCGGGCGAGGGTGTAGATTTCGCCGTCGTAGGCAAAGCAGAGGTTGTCGTTACGGTCGGCGGAGAGGAACCGCACTGGGTGGGTTTTGAGCGACGTGAGAGCCTTGGCGTTGGCCGGCGAGTTGATGTTCATCGAATAGACGTTGAACGAGCCGCCGTTTCGTTCGGAGAGGAAATAGACGGTCTGGCCGTCTGCGGCGAGCACCGGATTGCGGTCCTCTCCCGCGCGCTGCGTGAGGTTGGCGTGCTGTCCGGTAAGCGCGTCGTAGCGCCAAATATCGCGGGTGACTGACGACGTGTGATGCTTGCGGAACTCATCCTCATAACCTTTCTGATCCTGATACAAGAACGATTTGCCGTCGGGCATGAAACAAATCATCTCGGCGGGCGTGGCAATCACCTGCAGGGTTTTGCCTCCGTCAACAGGCACTTTATATAGTTCGCTCATGCGTGCCGTGGGGAAAAGCGCACTTTCGGCGGGATCTTGGATTGCCGCGTTGAAATAGACATATTTGCCGTCGGGAGAGAAAGCCGTGGGCTTTTCGGAGGCGGAGTTGGTGGTAAGCCTTCGGGCCTGGCCGCCGGCAGCGGACATGACGAAGATGTCGAAATTACCGTTGCGGTCGGAGGCGAAGGCGATGCGGCGGCTGTCGGCCGACCACACGGGCGAACAGTCGTAGGCCGCGAGCGTTGTCAGGCGCACAGCCTGGCCGCCTGCAGAAGCCACTTTGTAGATGTCGCCTTTGTAGCAGAACGCTATCTGAGAGCCATCGGGCGAGATTCTGACATCGCGGAGCCACAACGGCGTGGCGGCGTTGGCGGCGAGAGCCAGCCCAAACAGAGATAAAAGGATAAGTTTCTTCATTGTCGTATTGTTGTTTGTTGTTTTGCGGAAATAATAATGAGACGATTGAGAGAATGCCGCATGGCGCCGAAGCCGCGGCGTCGGCCATCGGCGATGCGCCCGACGGTCGAACGTTTGCGAAGTTAGCCATTTTTTCTGACATTGGCAAAAAAATGTGGGGCGAACCTCTCGGTCAGTCACGGCTCTTTCATTTAAGAATTCGTTGCCATGTCAACAAAAGTGATATTTTATAGGGC
>CADBML010000127.1 GCA_902795825.1 uncultured Bacteroidales bacterium | reverse complement strand
TTTATTGTTGCGATTTATTGCTATAATTTTGATTCATTTCCGTTTCCGACCACAAAGGTAATTCTTTCGTCCCAATTCCGCAAATCTACAGCGTTTTTTCGTCCTAAAACAGAAGAGATAACATCGCCAAGAAGTAAAATGACAACCAAAAATAACCTTGAATTCTTAACACTAAAAGAAGTTTTTTCAAATATCTTTCATATTTTTGCACTTGCCCATTGCCAGAGCGCTACTAATTATCAAGTGAAAGAAACTTTATCGATATATAGACCGTATTTACACGGATTTTATGTAATTTTGTAATCATACAAAGCAAAATTATCTATGGCAAAATTAAAAACGTTTTATAAAACTGAAATCAAAAACGGCGAATGCAGCTGTGGCGATTTGCACATTTCGGCAAATGAATGGCTTGAAATACTGAAATCAACCGAAGCCAAACCATATTTGAGGACCTTGTACTGTTTCTTACGCGAGCCCGAACATACATCTACATGCCGTGACGTTTCCTTGAAATATGGTAAAACGGCAGGTCATTATAACGCAAAAGTGACTAACTTTTCCAAATGGGTTCAGAAGAAATTGAATCGCTTTCAAATCATCGGCATGAACGGAGAGCCCACTTATTGGTGTATCACTATGCAAAAGGGATGGGAAACAAAGTCAGGGTTCATGTGGCAGTTACGAAATGAACTTGTTGAGGCTTTGCAGCATCTTCTGATAATTGAACTCATAGGTAGTTATCGTAGCAGAGAACCATTCAATGGCTTTTATGAAAAATACAAATGGGAATTGCTGGATAAAACAGAGGGCAAAGGTGCAATAGACATCATCAAATGCCTCAGGGGAATCAACATCGTTGACAATGCCCGAGTTGACGGCGTTCTGAAATATATCGTCGAAAACAAAGAAGATGAGATAACTGTCGTCATAGAACATTTGTTTGATGAGTCAAAGTCTATCGACAAGCGTATTGCCGATTTCAAGGCAGAAATGAAACCCCTTTGTCCTGACGAATGGAAAAACTTCGCTAACGATGAGCGCACGGCCGCAGCTATTCTTATGTGCAAATACCCTGAGAAGTACACTATATATAAAGACGAAGTGTATCAGCTTATTTGCCGATACCTTGGAATAGAGAGCAGACAGGTTGGAAAAAAGTTTAGCCATTTCATTGAGATAATAGATAAAATCACCGCTGAATTTGGAGAGGAAATCCAAGACATAATAATGCCCTCAATTGCCATTTTTCATAATAAGCCTCAAAACCTTGCTGTTCAGACCTTGTTTTGGTGCATGAAGAATGATATAAAAAGTGAACTTGAGAGCTTTTATCAAATCTATTGGCTTGCTGGCTACACTTTTGGCGGTGACAAATCTCAAATTGAAAGGTTTATACAAGAGGGCATTTGGGAATGTGGTTATGAAGAAGACGAGACAACTGACAAGAAACTCATCGATGAAGCGTTGACAATTTCTGAAGGTGATATCATCATTCTGAAATCCTGTTCAGTGAAGGGGAAAAACCACGACCAACCATTCCTGCGCATCAAAGCCATTGGAGTTGTAACAAAAAGAGCAACGCTTTATACCAATGAAAACGGAGACAAAAGGTGTCAATGTAAAGTCAAGTACTTATCCACAAATGAAAAGGACTTTGACGGCAAGACCTACGGCTCATTTAGGAGAACCCTTCACAAAGCAAATGAGAAAGTTAAAGATATAATTGATTACGTGAACGAATTTCTAAAAAATGCACATATGGTGCAAAATAACAAGGGAGAGCAGCACCAAGAGAATCCGACAACCAGTCGGCAATATTGGTGGCTGGTTGCAAGCCCCCAGATTTGGAGCATGAACGACATGAAAATCAATGAAGTCCAAGACTATCAGCTCTACAATGATAACGGCAACGCACGTCGCATCCTCAAGAACTTCCTCGACGCAAAGGTCGGCGATTTAGTCATCGGCTACGAGGCGACTCCTACAAAGCAAATCGTTGCTTTATTGGAAGTCTCTAAAAATAGTGATAGGGGACTCATTTGGTTTAAGAAGTTAGAAGCAATAGAGTCGCCTGTTGATTATTCCACATTAAAGTCTATGCCAGAGTTGGAGGGCATGGAGTTTTTCAAGAATCCAAATGGTTCTCTTTTCAAGTTATCTGAAGATGAGTTTAATGTCATCATGAAAACTATAAGAGAGGACAATCCTATAATTACACCTGCGATAGTTAAGGATTACACGAAAGCCGACTTCTTAAACGAAGTGTATATCTCTGAAAATGACTTTGAAACACTAAAAGCCCTCGTCTTACGAAAGAAGAATGTGATTCTCCAAGGTGCGCCAGGCGTTGGTAAAACCTTTGCCGCACGAAGATTGGCTTACGCCATCATGGGCAAGCGTGACGACAACTGTTTGGAGCAGATTCAGTTCCACCAGAACTACAGCTACGAAGATTTTATGGTGGGGTTCAAGCCAAACGACAGTGGCGGTTTTGACTTGAAAAACGGTGTGTTCTACAAGTTCTGCAAGCGAGCCGCTTCAGACAAGAACCGACCGTATTTCTTCATCATTGATGAGATAAACCGTGGTAATCTCAGTAAAATCTTCGGGGAACTTCTGATGCTAATTGAGCATGATTACAGAGACAAAACCATCAGGTTGTCGTATCGTGACGAGTATTTCTCCGTCCCATCGAATGTTTATATAATCGGTATGATGAACACGGCAGACCGTTCACTTGCCATGATTGACTATGCGCTTCGTCGCCGTTTCAGCTTCTTTGAAATGAAACCATGCTTCGAGTCGGATAGTTTTAAGAATTATCTTGATGGCATAGGCGATTCCCATCTCTATAAGCTTGTTGAGGCTGTCGTTAAACTGAATGAGACCATTGCCAACGACGGCTCATTGGGTAATGGCTTCTGCATCGGGCACAGCTATTTTTGCAATCTAACATATAACAATCTCCCACTACGAAATATTGTTGAATACGACATCATCCCAATGCTCCGTGAGTATTGGTTCGACAGCGATGAAAAGTTCAGTGAAGAATCCAAAAAACTTAGGGACTCTCTCAAATGACAACAGACAAAGGCATATTGATTCGTAACATATATTATATGTTAGCCTACGCTTTCCAAGAGCTTAGGCAGAACAACTATGCCGAGATTGCAGGAGAGGATTTTGAAGAGATTTATGATTTGTTCGCTGAAATTCTTGCTCGAGGTATATCACACCAACTGAAGCAGGGACTTCATCGAGAATACATTCACCGAAACGAATCACTGACTACGCTTAGAGGAAAGATTAATCTCAACAAGACTATCTTATTGAAATCTCGCAGGAGCAATCTTGTCTCGTGTGAATATGATGAGTTGTCAGAGGACAACATATACAATAGCATCATTGTAACTACGGTTGATTTGTTGTTGAGACATTCGGGAGTGAGAGAAAAAACAAAATCCGCACTGAAACGACAGATGTTGTTCTTCTCGAATATTCAACCTATAGCAATCAAAGACATTCACTGGAACACGCTCCGCTTCGACAGGAACAACCGCAGCTACAGAATGCTCATGTATATTTGCTACTTCATTCTTGACGGGATGCTTATGACAACCGATGACGGCAAGTATAAAATGCGTGAGTTCTCTGATGACCACATGAACCGTTTATTTGAGAAATTTGTTCTTGAGTATTACCGTCGTCATCATCCAAACCTCAACGCAAGAGCCGAGCAAATCAAATGGAACTTGGATAACGACTATCCTCAAAACAGCGAGAGTTTCTTGCCGATAATGCAAACCGACATCATGCTGACCATCGGTGAACGCACATTAATTATTGACACCAAATACTATGGTCAGTCAATGCAGCAACATCATAATAAGTCCTCCATTCATTCCGGCAATCTGTACCAAATCCACACCTATGTCACGGAGCACGATCTAAATGGAACAGGATGTGTGGACGGTATGCTACTTTATGCCAAAACGCAAGAAGCCATCGTTCCTGATGGACAAATGAAAATGGCAAGAGGCAGTACCATTTTTTTTAGAACTCTTGATTTAAACCAGGACTTCTCAGAGATTAAGAATAGCTTAGACTCAATAATAAGCTACGCATCATGACGAAGGCGGAAATGACTAGTGCTATCTCGTCAGCGAGAGGTTGAGGGTGATTCCGTAGGAGGAGTTCGTGGTCGGATAAGAATTTGCCGACACGAGCGGTGTGTTGATTTGGTGGTCGAAGAAAGCGGCAAGCGTTAGTCGCTTTGAGAGGACGTAATTCGCAGTCAGGTTGATGGTCATCGACTGTGTACCCGATGTCGCCTGGGTGAGCCTTGATTCGATGTTACGAATGAGAGCCTGGCTTTGGTTAAACTGGAAGTCGGCATTAATGGTCAAATCGTTCGACACGCCCTGACCCGACCCTTTCATCTTCAAGAATGTGTTGAAGCCCACTATCTTATAGCCAATGCCGGCGACGATGCCTTTTGTGTTGGCCTCCACCACTTGTCCGGCCGACGAGTTGAGAGTGAGTGTGCGCGAATCGCGATATTCGAGATTGAACTTCATCTCGTTTTTGAGTGTCACATTCAGCCCCACAAGAGGCGCGAATTTCTCGGTAATAGCCACCGAAGAGATATTAAACGGCGACGAAGGCACCGGCTGGCCCGTGGTTTCGTCGAGAGTGAATCCGCGCATTTCGTCGCCATCCAACGAAAGCCAATTCAGATAAGAGGTGAACGAGCCAACGGAGTATGTGCACTGATAAGCGTGAGTGAGCGTGAACGACTTGAAATGCTTCCGTAGATTTCCGATATTGATAAAGCCGTCGTAGGTCACTCTCCAGTTAGGAAGTACACTGGCAAGCGACGGGAAGGGATTCAGATTGACTTTATTCGGGTTGTAGCCGGAGTAAGCGGCAAGGAACGCGGGAATAAGCACGTCGCTGCTGGCTTGGTTCACTCCGCCCACTTCAGGGTCGAATGTCTGTCCGGCGTGGGGCGTGCCATGAATGAATCCCGCATCGGGATAGGTAGAGCCAACATATCCGTTTTGTATACGCTCGGCCACGATAGGTATGTTATTAATGAAATCGTTGAAGGCTTTGCTTTCGTAACCCGAATTAGCCGAAGAGTATCGCAAAGCCGTGGCGATTGCGGCGTGGGTTTTGGTGTAACTGCCCGTACGGTTCGTGGGCATCTGATCATACATGAACTGGATTTGGCTGGTGCGGTTGTCTGTACGGTTGCCCGTCAGCTGAATCTTCAATCCCTTTATCGGCTCAAGATTTAGCTCGAGGTTGATTTCATTTGTCCTTGAAATGATTGCCGGCGAAGTCTGGCCTTCGTCGCAAATGAGCCATCCGCGTTCTTTGGCGCGATATAGATAGTCGTCGTTGACAAAACCGAATGCGAAGTCAAGGCCGGGAGCCATAGGCCCGTAGGAGTTGGTTTGCCCGAATATATTTCCAATTTCAGGCTGGAACAACGGCAAAGTCATCGAACGCGAGTGACGCCACTTCACTGATGCCGAGCGGGTCATCATCAAGAAGCGCGTAGCGTAGTCGGCGAGTTCACGGAGGAACGAGCGATCGTCCTTCAGCACTTCGGTGACTACAAATTTCAGATTCTGGTCGCCTCGCGTAAGAACTTCCACCTGATTTTGGTCGACAACCTTGGTGCGCACCACGAATGGCTTTCCGTCGATGGTGGTAGCGACGATTCTCACCTTGCGGCTGCGTAAATTATGCTTTATGACGATTGTGGTGTCGGTCTTGAGCTGGAACGTACGCTCAAATTTACGCGGCTTTTTGGGCGTGGAACGGCGACTTGTGGTTGAGAACCGTTTATCGACATCCTTGAGATAAGGAATTTTCTTGTAGAGCGATTCAAATGTGATTCTTCCGTCGGCATTCCAAGTGGCTTGATTTTGAATGGTATTGCCGAGGTTGACATCCTCCACTTCAGCGCCGTGCTGCCATTGGTAAGTGGCGTTATACGACCCGTTGGCCGTGATAAAGTCGAGCACAGGAATTTTATTGAACGGAGCCTTGTAGGATGCCACGAAAGTCTGGTTGTAAGTCCACGGCGTGCCCATGTGGAGAAGGTTGTGGATAACCGAATCCTTCCAATGGCTATATTTGTCGGGGAACAGCTTCTTGTTGACAGCGCCCATTGGCTCCTCAATGCGGGCATTCGTATTGGAGTTGAACGACAAGCTCAGCGACTTGATGGGATTCCATGTCACGGCGAGTTGACGGTCCCATAAGAAATTCTTACTGACGGAAACCGGCATACGGAAATAGACATCCCGCTCCGAACGGGTCTGCTGCTCGTAGTAGTAGCGCGACATATTCGTCAGGAACGAAATTGTGGCGGGCAAATACGAAATCTCGTAGTCCTTGAAGAATTTGAGATTCTTATTGTTGGATTTTATCCATCCGAACGGCTTGAGCGGCTTCGCATAGGGAGTATAAGAATACTGGAACGAACCACGATAGTCGTTGGTGTATTCATATTCTATAGTCGGGTCAACTTTTTCCTGTTTGTTAAACGAGAAGTTGAAAGTGAAGTTGGCGGGATCCCACGGCATCGGCTTTTTGCTTTGCACGTCGAATTTCAGACCTGAAATGGAGAAACTCTTTATTGTCGTGCTTTGGACTGCGTAGGCATTAATCGAGTCCTTTTCTTCTTTTGTCTCAACGCCGTCGAGCGCGTCCTTGAGAAGCACGTCTTGGTCGAGCGGATTATACTTGGGAGTTGTCTTTTCTTTCGAAACAGAATAGTAAATCGGCGCTTTCAGCTTGACTTTCGATGGGAGGAATCTTCCGAGGTCGGCCTGCACAGCCACATTCATCTGGGAGTAGTCGTCAAGCCTACGTGAATTAAGCGACTGATCCACACCGCCGAAACCGGCCGTCTCGATATGCGCTCCGGCATTGACCGTCGCGACATCGGAAATGGCCAAATTCAGATTTGCCTTCGCTGCCCATCCGCCATCTTCGTCGAAGTCGGTCACTTTCAGTTCATTCACCCAGATTGTGCCATCTTTCACAGTCGAGGAGTTGTTTCTCACTCCGATAAGAATGACACGCACATCGCTCAGCGACGGATTTCCCATCATCGACAGGGTGTTGCGTTCGTTGTCAGGGTCACGCTTGGTGTAGAGTGTGGCGTAGCCTATTCCCGAACCTTCTTGCCGCATCTCGGCATTGCGTTGTTTTTTTAGGCTCACGAGATTCTGAAGCACGAAGTCAAGACGGTTATCCTCAGGCCACACTTTATATCGGTCGGTTGACGACTCGTTATTATAGTGACCTGCTGGAGTGAGTGACAGCGGAATAGAATATTCGTAGAAGTTGTTCTTCACATCGCTACCCATGCGCACGAAAACCGAAAGCTCGCCATTGCGGAGATTGGTCACGTCGTTGATAAACTGTTCGGCGTGGACCCACATTTGCAGGCGCTTGTAGTTGCGGAGGTCGAGCGATGTGTTCCGGTACACTCCCCGTCCGTCGCCCGCCTGAAGTCCTGTCAGGCGGAGCATCATCGACTGTTCGTTGAGTTGGGTGATTTGCGATTGCCCGGGATCGACAACACGGGTAACGCCCGGAGGCAACACATAGTTGACCGGTTCTCTTCCGGCATTCTCTTCGATATTGACAACCGAGAAGTCAAGCTTACCCTCGGCGGGGGTGTCGGAGCGGCTGTTGAGGTTGAAATCGTAGTTACGCCATTCGCCACGCACAAGTTCAAGAGTGGCAAAACGGAGGTGTATGGGCTGTTTGAACCCCGTAAGGAAGATTCGTGCGAAACGTATTGTTGAGAAATCGGTTATAGAGCCGACGATTTTATCATAGTCGTCCAAAGGAATTTTGAACTGAATCCACTCCACATCGATATCCTTACCGTCGCGAGTGCGGACACGCGATATTTGTTTGTCAGTGACGTAGTTTTTCCCGACAACGAGGTCGGCAGGACGTATCGAAACCTTATATTGGAAATAACGCTCGTATTCATTGAGTGTGTTGTCTTGGTTGATGTCCTCGACATCGGGCACACTTCGCGCCGACTGATAAAGCGGGTCAGAGGATTCGTCAGGACTTAGGGAGTTGCCCTCTGTTCCGTTATAGCGTTTATAGCGTTCGAGGATGGATAGGCGCTGTTCGTCGTAGTCGTAGCCACGATAGAAGTGGTAGTTGTCGCCAGCGGGGTCGTTTAGCGGTGAGAATTGGTCGTTCTGCATCCGTTCGATAGCTGACGGCGACAAGCGCATACGGAGTTGATTGAGGTAATCCTGATAAGTGGGGAAAGAGAACTCCTGCGTTGTGGATAGACCGTTAAGTCCGACGTCCTGGTTGACACGCGCGCCGTCGGCATTGTCGAATGCGTAAGTGAGTGAATTTTGCGTGGAGACACGCCCCCAGACGGTGGTAGTGGTGTTAGTGTCGGAGCCGTCGGTCGGCAAGCCGTTTTCGTACGACTTCAGTCCGTCCTTAAGGATGTCTTCGCTCATTTCACCGAAATTGAAATATAGGTCGCCGCCTTCGTGCGTGCTCATCCTCGAATCGGTGAATGGATTCATCATCCAAAATTGCACATATTCTATGTTCGACTGCTCGAAGTTTGTGTTGTCCATCTTCCGCATTATGCCGCCCCAGCGCCGTTCGGGGAAGAGTAGATTTCCATCCTCGTCAATATTGGCGGCGTCGAGGTTATACGGACCACGCTCTTCGGGATAGAACGAGAGATTGAGCGTCTGGATAGTGGATGATTCGCCATAGTTTAATTCGCGTCCCGGGAAAATCTCGCGCGAGTTGACTTCGCGCACTTCTGGGAGCGACAGTTGTTCAAGGTCGTTCGAAATATATCCTGGGGCGAGGTTTGAATTCTTTTGAGTGAACAATCGGTCGATGTAGTACCACGAGAGGAGCGAGCGATTTTTGCCATAATCGACGTTGTTAGAGAGTTTGGCTTCAGGGAACAGCGCCGTCGCGCTCGGGTCGTAAGGCGTGGAGGAGAGGAACCATGAATAAGGAGAGCGGAGGTCGATGCCCGACTGCGACGACTCGAAGTCATCGACATAGGAGCTCCCCTGCGTGGAGCCCGACTTTTGCTTATGCGGCAACAACTGTGCGAACTCTCCGGTGAAGTTAATCGACGATGGGGCTGTGGCATCTACTGTCGGTATGCGGTTAATAAGGTTTGTAAGCCACATAAACTCACTGTTATACGACATATTCACGCCCCAAATGGTGTTGTTTATAATCTCGTCGCCAATGCTCACCTTTTCTGTCAGAGCCTTCTCGGAGAAATGCATAAGGGTGGCTCCGATATTGAAGTTTTTGTTAAACTTGTAGTTCAAGTCAAGACCGAGAAGCGTTTTTCTCTGCATGGAGAATAGCGACTGGTTTTCCAACGAAACGCTGACGCTCTGTCCGGAGTCGATAATGCTCTGGTTTGTAATCGTCACAATACCCATCACATAATCAACCGTATAGTCGGAGTTTTCCGTGAGTGTGACACCACCCGCGGTGACCACAACCGAACCCCGAGGCACATTCATTGCGTTAAGCCTGATTTGAGAACCCGACGAAGCCTGATACTCGCCTTTCAACACGAATTTATTCTTGTCGGCATATTGGCGGGCAATGGTCACTGTGGAGTCGTATAGCTCGTGATAAACGAATTTCTTTGCGGTTTCGGCGTCGGGCATTTTGCTTTCCAAGTGGGAGCCGAAAGGCTCAGCCACGGGAAATATGATTTTTCCTGTAGATGAGATGGCTGTGTAACCCTCAAGATAGTCGAAGAAGCCGTCAGAACCGAGAGCCTCGTTTTTGTCGAGGCGGTCGAGGTTCATGAGTTGGAGCAGTGTGGTATTGTTAAGCCCAGCCACGGGGAGGTAAACGATTTCGGTGCCGGTGGTGTCGCTCAAATACTTGATATTCATCTTGAAGTTACTCTTCTGAATCTGGTAACCGCCAAGCGAATACACATTCTTCATCATAAGATGCCACATGGGCAGACGCGGTGCCACGGTCGTGCCTTTGAGCATCTTCACATAAAGCGATTGTTCATTCGACGATATGTCGCCTGAAAATTCACCCACTTGATAGACCTGACCGTTGTAAGTGTATTGGTAAGCCACGGCAAGCACCTCGTCGGCATTCAGTGCGCTTTTAAGGGAGATATAGCCAAGAGAGGCATTGAGGGTGTATTCGTTCGAGCTGAGCAAGCGGGCACTTTCAATCTTTTCATAATCGCGGCCTCCTTCAAATCCGAAAGCCTCAAGAGGCTCGAGCGCACTGGCCACCTTGCTGATGCTGCGGGCATCGGGATAATTATCCTTTATGGTAGAAAGCAGGTCGTTCGACGCGTTGGCTGGATTTACTACCGAAGGGTTCGGAATCCAATGGGTACAAGCCAATTTCTGGCTCTCGGCAAGGTCCATAAACGCCACGATGTTGCGCGACTGGTCGAAATTGTTCGATTTGTTGGTAATCCACACTTCGATTCGGGTAATGTTCACGCCCGATGAAACGTAGGGCAATTTCGATGCGAACTGATCGTAGTTGTCGTGGAACCATTGCGAAAGGAAGTAGTGACGGTTTTGGTCGTATTCATCAGCCTTGATTGAGAACTCCGTTGTCTGAACGCCTCCTTTTGTGTTGACGGTTTTCGATTCGGAATTCTGTTGCGACACCAAAGCCGTAGCGGTAAACTTGCCAAACTGAAGTTTGGTCTTTATACCGAACAATGCCGTGCTTCCTTTGATAAGCGACGATCCTGTGGTCATGCTGACATTACCGGCCTCGATATTTTTAATAATGTCGTCTTCTTTGCCCTCAAATTGCAATTTCAGGTTTTTTGAGTCGAAATCGAAGGTGGCGTCGGTGTTATACGACATATTGAATTTCAATTTGTCGCCCACCGATGCGTTGATTGTGGCTTGAATTTTCTGGTCGAAATCGAAATATGTCTTACGGCGCGACGACAACGGAAGGGCGGGATTGTCAGTCTTGTTCGACTTGATGCCCATTTGCAACTGCACCGAACCTTGAGTTTTCAGCTGCACACCGCCCGGACCGAACACCTTTTCCAACGGTCCGAGAGCGAAATTCATGTCGAGGATGTTGAACGGCTCCTTCTGTTTTTTGTCGAAAAGCTCTGAGTTTCGCTTTTGATAGTATTTCTGCATCGACTTACGGAATTCCAGATCGTTGTATTGAGCTTCCGAAAGGATGAAAGGTGTGGCAATATCCGTGTCGCCGAGCTTTGTGCGGATTACATAACATCCTGTCTCGGGGTCAAATTCCACATCGGTCGTGATGTTCGACGGCTGACGGAGGTCGATAGGCGCGTGATTTGGGCCGAGGTCGTCGTATGTGCGTGGGGTCTGGGGATTGACCTTGAATCGAAGGGGAATCGAATCCTTTGCATTGGCCTTCTTTTTGCCAACGGTGGTTACAGCGGGGGCCGGCGGCTTCAGTTCCGACTTTTTGTATTGGCCTTCGGCAAGAAACGACAAAGCCATGCCAAGCACTAAGCATGACACAGCAGCGACATTCATTAGTCGTCCGAATCGATGTCGTTTATAACTCATTCAGTCAATACAGTGTTCAATTACAATTAATTAAACAGCGGTTGTCACATCATCGACAGCGCACGTTTTATCGCCGTTTCAACCCTCAGATCAGGTTCGGCGGCAAAGAGCTTGTTGAGGGCCTTTTGCGATTGGGCACGCGTGAATCCGAGCATAACCAACGCCGCCAAAGCCTCGTCGAACGTTTCGCTTTGGACTGCCGGTTTTACTATTAACGTGTCGCCAATAGGTTTTATTTTATCCTTGAGGTCAACAATTATGCGCTGGGCTGTCTTGCCCCCCACCCCTTTCACCGCTTTTAGTCTGCGCTCGTCGCCGCTCACAATCACTTGTTCAAGTTCGGACGCGGGCACCGACGACAGTATCATTCTGGCCGTGTTGGCTCCGACACCCGACACACTTATCAGCTCACGAAACAACGACCGTTCGCGCTGCTCTACAAAACCGAAAAGCGAGTGTGCATCTTCACGAATCACCTCATGTACAAACAATTTTGCTTGGTGTTGTCCCTCAAGTGCGGTATATGCGGGAAGGGTTATGTTCATACAATAACCCACCCCTGCGGCCTCTACTATGGCCTCCGTAGGTGTTAAGCCTGTAAGTTCGCCTTTAATGTATTCTATCATTGTTATATTGTTGGTTAATTGTTAATCACCAATTTTGATGTGAGATTTGCCGTGCCGTCGGTCACCGAAAGGACGACAATTCCACGCCCCATTTCCGAAAGGTCGAGATCGACACTGTCGCCATCGGCAGAAGCGGATTTGACAACTACGCCGTAAGTGGTGACCGCTTTTGTTACGATTCCCTTGGCTCCAAGAAGCACTATCCGATAATGGTTATTGCCCAAGTTACTGACAACTAGTCGGGAATCATCAGCGAGGGCAGGCGACACACCTCCCATTTCGGCCACCATTCTCACCCCATCGAGAGCATTAACGCGCGGAGGATCGGAACTGCCTGTAGTGATAGCCACGTCGCGGGCCTCCTCAACAGTCATTTCAGGATACACCTGTAGCCACTGGGCTATCGTACCGGCGACAATCGGACACGACATTGACGTGCCGCACTCCGACGACCAGTAGTAGTCTTTTCCGTTGTCCGTCACTTTTGCCGACATTTCGTTTTCTAATTGCTCCTTGCCATACTGGCGTATATATTCGTCGGTGAACGCCGACGACACCGACGACACCACATAATTGCCAGGCCCTGTGACATGAGGCAACTTCCTCCCGTCGATGAGTGTGCCGAAACCGCTGAAATTGGATGTCACCCCGACCTCAAAAGGATATGTTATTTCCCCACCATTGACAAGTGGTGCGGAGTTGCGCGTGTTGTACGAACCCACGACTATCACGTTCTTGCCACAGGCGATATTGCTGACACAATTGAAATTCGACCCATAGCTCCAGCCAGGAATGCTACACGAATGGAATAGGGAGTTGGTGCTGTCAGTGTAGCCTTCCACGTACAATCCCGTCGGTCCTCGGAGCACAACGCCGAAAACGTACTTTCCCAACTTTCCGGCATAGTCTATCTCTGTCATGGCGCGACATTTCATGTCGTAGGAGTATAGCGTGGTGAAACGTCCGTTTTCCGTACCGACATAGGTGTCGATTGTGACGCTGCCGCCGAAATAGCGCGTGAATTCCTCGTGCGACTCATCGAAAACACGATGCCGCTCCGTGGAAAACTCCGACTCATAAACCATCTGTTTGGCGTCGCGGTCGTAGATGCATATTGCCGACTCGAACGGCACTTCGCTCTCGCTCCAAAAATCGGCATAACCTTGCATAGCCACTCCGTTTTGGTAATAAGTATCATAAATCGCCGTATGGAAAACCGGTTTTTCATCGGTGAAATTGATGGCTTGACAGCTGTGTTGAATGGCCTCGTTGCCCGACGAGATGCACACGATGGTCTCTTTCCCGAGCAAATCAAGATACTGGCAGAACAAGTCGGTGCCGTCGTGCGGGCCATTGTAGGAGCCGACCGAAAGGTTCACCACCGACGGACGGCCGGTTTTCTTCGAATATGCAATCACCTCCTCTATTCCAGCGAGTATTGTGGCATCATAAAGCGAACTGCAGGTGGCCACTATGTCGGCTCCTGGAGCCGCTCCCGAATAGCCGTTCTCCATATAACTACCTGTCATGCACCCAGCTACGTGGGTCGCATGCCAATGTCCGACGTTATCCGTCTGAACGCCTGTGAGGCCTGAGTCGTCCTCATCGATGCGGCATGTCCCCTCAAAGTCAGAATATGCCACCATTTTTTTTACCCTCGTCGATGTGTTGTCGGAAGTGCGGAAATTAATGTGCGACGGATCGAACCCGTTGTCGGAAAAACCCACAATCACGCCAGTTCCGTCGAGAGGAACAGGAATGACTCCGGAAGCGCGAGCCTCGTCGGTCTTTGTGGCCGCACGAGCGAGATTCATGTTCCGCGATTCGGGGACACCCAGATGGGCCGACCGCAGAATGGATATTTCCAACACATCGTCGAGTCTGTCGAAGGGAACAAACGTCAGATATAGGTCCTGACGGTTGTGCATGATAATCACGCCATATTCGTCAAGTTGCGACGGGTCGGCGCCCTCCTTGAGCTTTAGTATTAACGGCAAGTAACTTGGCGTTTGGGAGTCGGCTTTGGTAAAAGCTCCTATTTTTCCCGAAGCCATGACCTTCTTCAGGCTTCGGTAATGAGCCGCTCCGGGACCGTCAAGCACATGAGCGACGACAACCGAAGGCAATGCCATCATCACGGCAAGAATAAATGCGACGCGGAATATTTTCATATTATTTTTT
>CADBML010000126.1 GCA_902795825.1 uncultured Bacteroidales bacterium | reverse complement strand
TGCTTGCGAAATAATCGCGGTGATAGTTTAGCGAACGTCGCCCGCAGGGCGGTGCGCGATGGCGAAGCCAAAACTACTCAACGCAATTAGGAGTTAGGAATGGGGAATGGGGAATGAGGAATGAGGAGTTAGGAATGAGGAATGAGGGTTTATTTTAGGAGTTTGTTGTAATTGGCGGGGGCTGACAGCAAGCCGACGGCCTCTCGGAAAATCGGGTTGTGGGGGTTTATCACTCGGAAGTAGTCGCCGGCGGTGTAGATGTCGCGCGCGATATACGCTTTGACGAGCAGCGCGAGGTAGTCACGGCTTCGCTCGAATCCTTCCGAGTCGAACTCAACGCCGTCGGTTTTTCCGCGCTCGACGAGGCTTTGCAACATCGGTTCGTCAACTGCGAAGCGGTCGATGAAAACCTCGGCTGATGGATATTCCTTTTTAATCTCCTCGCGATGACGGTCGACATAGTCGATGGCGAAGAAATTGACTGTGCCCTTGGCGATTAGGCGCGATGAATATTGCGAAAAGTCGGTGGTGTCGATTGGCACAAAAAGATCGGGCATTATTCCGCCGCCGCCATACACCGCACGCCCGCGGTTGAGGGTGTGATAGACGAGCGAGTCGGGCATGTGGATCGAGTCGGCCGAGGAAAATTCGCCCGACTTATAGCGGACGAGCAAATCCTCGCGGTATTTGTCGGCTTCTCCCTCTTTGTAAGGCTTTTGGATGCATCGGCCGGAGGGGGTGTAATAGCGGGCCACGGTGAGGCGAATCATCGAACCGTCGGGGAACGGGAACGGACGCTGCACCAGCCCTTTGCCGAACGTGCGTCGGCCCACAATCACTCCGCGGTCGTAGTCCTGAATGGCTCCCGAAAGGATTTCAGCCGCCGACGCGGAATATTGGTCAACAGTCACCACCAGACGACCGTCGAACTCCTGACCGCCCGACGACATAAAATTCTGTCGCGGGTTGTGCGGGCCTTCGGTATAGACGAGCAGCTTCCCTTTGGGAATAAATAGGTCAGCGATTTTTGCCGCCGACTGCAGGTAGCCGCCGCCGTTCGACTCAAGGTCGATGATAAGGTCCTTCATCCCCTGCGCTTTAAGTTTTGCTATAGCTTGGCGCACTTCCTTGTCGGTGTCAACGGCGAAACGAGCGATTCGGATAAAACCTATCGATTTATCTACCATATAGGCGGCATCGACAGAATACACCGGGATGTCGTCGCGCGTGATGCGGAAGTGGAGCGGCTCCTTTTCGCCGTGGCGCACCACATCAACATCGACCCTCGTCCCTTTCGGGCCGCGGAGATATTTCCTGACGTCGGTGTTCTTCATCTTCACTCCTGCGAGTTTCACCCCGTCGGCGCTGACGATGCGGTCGCCCGGGCGCATTCCCACCTTCTCGGCCGGTCCGCCCGATATAAGCTCTATCACATAGATTGAGTCTTGAAGCATATTGAACGAAATGCCAATTCCCGAGAAGTTGCCGTCGAGAGGTTCGGTGAGGTCGCGGGTTTCTTCGGGGGTGGAATACGACGAATGCGGGTCGAGGGTGCGGAGCATGGCTCGGATGGCCTCATCCACCACAGTGTCGGGCTTGACTTCATCGACGTAGAAGCGCTCGATCACCGACTCCGCAAAAGCGAGTTTTTGTGAGTGGTTGATTTTCTGCGCCGCGACGGTGAGCGCGAAGATGCCGACGAGGGCTATAAGAAAGCGTTTCATTGTTCAGCGGGGATATATTTTGACGTGTCGAAACCATTGCGGCGCAAGTCGCGGACAAGCGTCGAACTGATATAGGTGTGTTCAGGAAGGGTGTAGAGAAGCACAGTCTCGATGCCGGAGATATCGCGGTTGGCGTAGGCGAGGTTGCGTTCGTACTCATAGTCGGCCACCGTGCGCACGCCGCGAAGGATGAAGTGCGCCCCCACTTGGCGCGCACATTCGACGGTCAGTCCGTCGTATTTGATCACTTCCACATTGGGCAATGCGGCCACGGCGCGGCGGATGTGTTCGAGGCGCTCCTCGACGGGCTGGAAGCTGCGCTTTGCGTCGTTGTGGCCCACGGCTATGATAATTTTGTCGAACAGGGCAAGGGCCCGCTCCACTATCGACAGGTGACCGATGGTGAACGGGTCAAATGTGCCCGGATAGATGGCTATCTTAGTCGTCGGTCGAGATTCGGGAATGTTCTGCGATTTTTGTGTCATCTTCTATAACAAGATTGTCTATGATGAATTTTTGACGGTCGGGGGTGTTTTTCCCCATGAAAAATTTGAGGAGCTCGCCCACCACATCCTCTTTGCGCAAGCGCACACGGTCGAGGCGAATGTCGGGACCGATGAACCCGCGGAATTCCTCAGGCGATATTTCGCCCAAGCCTTTGAAGCGGGTGATTTCGGCGTTGTCGCCGAGGAGGTCGATGGCTTTGACGCGCTCATCGTCGTTGTAACAGTAGTACACATCCTCAGGTGCGCCGGCTTTCTTGGCCTTTGGCTTGCCGCCCACTTTGCGCGACGACTTTTTATTGCGCACGCGGAAAAGAGGAGTCTGCAACACGAAAACATGGCCTTTCTTCACCAAGTCGGGGAAGTAGAGGAGGAAGAAAGTGAGGAGCAGCAAGCGGATGTGCATCCCATCGACATCGGCATCGGTGGCAATAATCACCCGATTGTAGCGAAGTCCGTCAACGCCGTCGTCGATGTTGAGCGCGGCTTTAAGCAGAGCCAACTCGGCGTTGGCGAACACCTTCTGCGGAAGCTCGTCGTAACTGTTGAGCGGTTTGCCCAAAAGCGAGAAGACGGCCTGGGTCTCGACATCGCGGATTTTGGTTATCGAGCCGGCGGCCGAATCGCCCTCGGTGATGAAAATGGATGTCGCGTTCTTTTTTCCCTCGTCGCCGCGGCTGTCGTTGAGATGGATGCGGCAGTCGAGAAGCTTCTTGTTGTTGAGGCTCGCCTTTTTGTTGCGCTCGCGCACCTGCTTTGTCACGCTGGCCATCGCACGCCGGTCGCGCTCGTTAGATTGCACTTTCTTGAGAATAACGTCGGCCACATCCAAATTCTTATGAAGATAGTTGTCGAGCTCTTTCTTCATGAAGTCGCTTATGAATTTGTTGACCGTCGGACCTTCTGGACCCATGTCGCGGCTTCCGAGTTTCGTTTTCGTCTGCGACTCAAACACCGGCTCCTGCACTTTTATCGACACAGCCGCCACGATGCCGCCGCGGAAGTCGGAATATTCGAAGTTGCTCTTGCCGTAATAGTCCTTCAGCGTGCGGCATAGGGCCTCACGGAACGCCGTTAAATGTGTGCCTCCCTGGGTGGTGTGCTGTCCGTTGACGAAGGAGTAGTTCTCCTCGCCGTATTGGTCGGTGTGGGTGATAGCCACCTCAATGTCGGTGCCTTTAAGCTGGATAATTGGGTATAGCGGCTCGGCGGAGAGGTTCTCTTTGAGCAAATCTACGAGACCGTTACGCGAGAAGAATCGCTTGCCGTTATACGTCATCGTCAGCCCTGTGTTGAGGAAGGAATAGTTCTTCATCATCGTCTCGACGGTGTCGTCGTCGTAGGCATATCCTTCGAAAAGCGTCGGCTCCGAGTCGGGCACGAAGCTCACGAAAGTGCCGTTTGGCTGGTCGGTGTCGGTGATGTCGTATTCGTTGACGATGTCGCCGCGGCTGTATTCCACGCGCTTCATCTGTCCGTCGCGGTAGCTTTCGATGACAAATTCGGAGGAGAGGGCGTTGACGGCCTTGATGCCCACGCCGTTAAGGCCCACCGACTTTTTGAAGGCCTCGGAGTCGTATTTCGCGCCGGTGTTCATCTTCGACGACACATCGACCACCTTGCCCAAAGGGATGCCACGGCCATAGTCGCGCACGCTGACGCGCCCTTCGGCGATGTCAACCACAATCTGCTTGCCGTTGCCCATCATAAATTCGTCGATGGAATTGTCGAGCACCTCCTTCAGGAGCACATAGATGCCGTCGTCGGGGTTCGTCCCGTCGCCGAGTTTGCCGATATACATGCCCGGACGGCGACGGATGTGTTCGTTCCACGCGAGGGTGATTATATTCTCGTCGTCGTAGTTGCCTTCAATGGGGTTTTCGCCATTTTCAAAGTCGAGTTCTAATTCTTCTGCCATTATTTTGGGGTGATTTTCGTTCTGAAATGCTATTTTTTGCTCCAAAGTGCAAAATTACAAAAAAAAGTTGAGAGTGCTTCACTCAAAGAATCAATTCTTGTTAATAATGAGGAATAAGGAATGAGTGCAGATTCAACTGGCAAGTGCAAAATTATGAAAGATTTTTAAAAAACACTTCTTTTGGTGTTAAGAATCCGAGTTTTTTTCTTG
>CADBML010000125.1 GCA_902795825.1 uncultured Bacteroidales bacterium | reverse complement strand
GACCGAGTGACCGTCAAGCAGATTCGAATATAATCCTGAATTTACGAAAGAGTTCATCATTGTTGCTGTTTAATTTGACTTTTTTTTTGAACGAGGAATTTATAGAAAGCCCCTATAATCATAATTTGAAGTTGATTTCCATTCCGAAATATGGCGAAGCGTGTCGGCGGATGGTTTGACCATACCGCTGATACTCAGGCTGGATAGAGAGCAGGCGGTTCACGTAGAGAGCGATATCAATGCGGTCGTGCATCAGCTTCTTCGTAGCCTTGAAGTTAATGTTGGATGCGAAGGGAATGCGGTGGAGGTCGAAAGCCGCGCTGGCATAGTTGCGGATGAGATTTTGGAGCTGCGGGTCGTCGGCAGCCGCGGCAGCGTCAAACTTGTGTAGCACTCCATCGGGGTCGAGATAGTGGGTAGGGATACCCGACAACCGATGACGTTGCGACGACGTGAACCACACATTCTGCATGGCAATCGAGAAGTTCAGTTTAAGTTCGGGCACGTAGGTGTCGAACATGATGTTGGTGTTGAAACTTTCGTAGCGGCTGCCGTCGGTGTCGTCGTAAAGCCCCACGTACTGCAGTTCCTTGCCACCCACAATCACCGAGGGCTTATACCAAAGCGGCTGGCTGTTGTCGAGCGTGGTGCGGAGCCATGCGCCGTTGATGGTGATGGCGGTGTTTACTACGGGAAAACGGCGGGTGCGGATGGTATATTCGATACCTTGTTTCAGTGTGCGGCTGCCGTTGGTGGTTTGAGTTTCGGCGCGCTGGCGCACCTCTTCGACGTAGGGCAGTTCGTCGATTGTGGGTGCGCGGTCCGCGGCGTAAGGGTCGAAGCCGGATGCGTCGTAGGCGTTGTAAACATATCGACGCACAAATCCGCTTTGGCGGAAACCGTCGGTCATATTCTCACGGAAATATGTCACCGACAGGTTGTTGCCGCGATAATCCACGCCAAGCCGGGCTTCCCATTTGAGGTTGCGGGCGGCTCGCAGGTCGTAATTGGTAGGGTCAACCACGTAAGTCATCACGTTCATCGTCCGATAGCGTTCCTCGTTGTGGTAGTAGTTGAGCTGCGAGAAGTCGCGGTAAATCGGGTCAGGAAACAGATATGCCGCCACAGGCATCTTCGTGTGCTGACCTATGCCGCCGGCGAGTTCGAATTTCAACGGCTTTCCTGCAAGCATTATTGACGGAAGCCGCCAGCTGAGATTCGCGCGCGGATCGACATACGGCCGCCACGACAAATAGTAGGCTCCGTCGAGGTTGGATAGCTGCGTTTCACGCAGTCCGAGCATGAGTTCGAATTGATGCTCATCGACTTCCGCCATAATCATATCCTCGAAATAAGCCGAAAGTTGATTCTCGGCGGGAATGTCCTTGAAGGGTCGGGGGCGCGACGTACTTTCGGCCGAAATCGGGCGGGCGAGGTCATAGACCTGGCCGTTGCCGTAGTTTTTCGAGAAATTCCATTCCAAGCCACCCTTCAGACGATGGCTAAAGAGCCCCGTTTTCGCCCTATATTGTGCGGCGAAACGGGCGAATGCCGTCACCGGCCGTCCTTCGACGTCGAGATTAGCCAAATACAACATCGGCAAATAGCCCACATAATGCGCTCCCTCCTCCATCGACACCGGCAGAGGGTAGATACGCGACGACGCCACGGTCTTTTCGCGGTGGAGATTGTTCGACGAATAGGAAAAGCCTTGTGTAACTGTGAACGTCGGCAGACGGCGCTGTTTGTCGGGAGTGAAGACGAGGGTGTTGTTGAAAGAGAATGTGTTATTGTTCGATTCGTAGAAATCGACGGTGTTGTTGATGGTCAAGTCGGGGTCATTGCGGTCGCGCTCAAATGTGCCGGAATAGCTCAGCGACGAGTTCCACGCCAGTTCGAAAGCACCGACTGGACGTTTCAGAAGGCTCCGCAACGAACCGGTCACACGCTTGTAGTTTTCACGCGAATTTCGCGGGTCAACCTTCGAATCGAGATAGTCGGCCGACACGTTGACTGTCCATCCGTCGGCGGGCATCCTGAATCCTTTGCCCACATAGAACAGCCGGCTCTGCATATCGGCCTTGAAGCGGGCTTCAAGGTTGCGTACGCCATCTTTGCGCTTGATGTTGACCACGCCCGACGTGATTTCGCCGTATTCCACCGACGGAATGCCGCGGATCACCTCGATTGCTTCAATGTCGTCGGTCGAGATGGAGCGCATATCCACTCCTTTGCCCACAGTCGAGCGCTCGGAGTTGTCGCCCGACTGGCTTGAGCCTATGCGCTGCATATCGGCGTTGGTGTTGACAGGAACGCCGTCGATGACAAACGATGTGCCGAGAGCGTCGGTCGAGTAATCAGGGTCTTGTGTCGTCGCGGCCGTTTGTGCTTGACGCAGGTGCACCACGTTTGCTTCGCCCATCTTCGGGTCGGTCGAAACCCCTCCGGGAAGAAGTTCAAGCACATCGGAAATGCTCGACGGCTGAAGATGGCGCATGGCCTCGGCTCCGATGCGCGATGCGCTCGTCGCCCCTTTCACTTCCGTGGCGGTTACGACGATTTCGTCAAGCTCATGCTGCCCTTCCAACTTCACAACCATCTCTGAGTCGTTGAGGATGTTGACTGTCTGCTTATAGCCCTTCATACCCACAAAATCCACTTTCAACTCATAAGAGCCGCTTACTTTTGTGAAAACGGCCACCCCGTCGGTGTCGGAAATGCTCGTTAATTTGGCTTCGCTGCGCATTAGGCACACAGATGCGCCCGCGATAGGTTCGCCGTCGTCATGGTCAAGCACCGACACACGAAGCGTGTGACCCATCGCCGACAGGCATACCAGCATAGCCGTCGCGGCAAATAACACTCTTGTCAGTATTGTTTTCATTCTCTAAAAATCCTAATGATAAAGCCGTCGTTGAAAGAAGTTGTCAGCCGACAGCACATACAATTCACAAAGTTAACATTTTTTCCGCTGATTTCCAATTTTCACTGCCAAATCGTCACGGCAGCCACGGCGAAATCAAGCAAAATCCCATCAATAACAAAAGGCACATTAAAACAAAGCCTGGTCTTCGTGCGTGAAAAAACCGTGTTAATTTCCTTGTCAACAATGTTTTTTTAGTGGAGTGTAAAGCTGTTGGGCGCCTTGGATCTCAACAGTGTCAACAGCTGTGGAACTATATGAGGCTGACAAAATTATGTATATGGAAGGCACCATCGAAAATGCTCCCCTAGCAGTGACAAAAAGTGAGCAGTATGTCAAGCTTGCGAAAATCCTCCCCAAGCAGGGGCGAATCATGCGAGCCGAGAGCAGAATGCCAAGTTTGCGTAAATCCTCCCCTAGCAGGGGCGAATCATGCGAGCCGAGAGCAGAATGCCAAGTTTGCGTAAATCCTCCCCTAGCAGTGGCGAATCATGCGAGCCGAGAGCAGAATGCCAAGTTTGCGTAAATCCTCCCCTAGCAGGGGAGGTGTCGGCGAAGCCGACGGAGGGGTAGAACCCTGCCGAGACGATTTTTTAAGGCAACACGAACAACTCGCCAACAACGTAAACAACATAGCATTAGGTTGACAAAACAACATAAGATTAGGCTCCGTATGTTTTGGTTGTTCAGTGTTGTGATTGTTGTTTGATAGTCCGAGTTGTCAGAGCCGTACGGTTTTTATTGTTTTTGTTGTTTTCCTTTGAGAAGGTCCATTATTTTTCCACGATTGTCATTGTCGGCGGGCAGTCGTAGAGGACTTTGGCGTGGTTTGTGCGTATAAGTCGGCTTTCGACGCATTGACCTGTGGCGCAGTCGATTGTGTCGCGATAAACCTTGCCGTTGCGATAGACCACTCCGTCCTCGCGTGAAAAAAATTCGTCTTCAGCGTGAATGTGGAAAGTGTGCTGCTGATGTCGCGTGGCACGAAGCTCGCCGCAAAGGTATTCGTCATCGACGGAGAGCCGGAGTTGGTAAGTGTTGTCAGTGTTGTTTGTCACTCGGTAGTCGAGGTAATTGAATGATATGCTTGTGCCCGTACCGAAGGGAATCTGCCGTCCGAAGTCGGGGAAAAGGTCGAATCCGTCGTGATGATGGTGCTCGGTTATGGTCAGTTCGCTATGGAGAATCATCCAGTGAATCAAATTCGACAGTTGGCACAAACCGCCGCCTATGCCCTTCGACGTTTTTCCCCTCGAAATGGTAAGACCCTCCTTGTAGCCCTTCCGCTCCGTTGTCCGTCCCACCAGCTTCCATAGTGAAAAAGTCTCGCCCGGGCGGATAATCAGTCCGTCGATGTGCTTGACAGCCAAGGCAAGGTTCGTCGCCTTGTTCTCCTGCAACCGCATATCGACATTGCCAAGCCGTCGGCGAATTAAAGAATTATGGCGATATGCGAGGACGGGAAGCGACGTGTCGTCGCGACGCTTAGCGAAACGCGCTCCGGCGAAGAAGTCGCGTAGCCTACGCATCAATATCCCCTTCTCCACCGACAGCCGATACGTGAAAGGCGATATTTCGTAGAACGATTTTCGTTTCATTTTCACAATTGCAAGCAAATGAATGATAATGGCAAATTTACAATTTTTTTTGAAATAATGCCGCCTTTGTTCAACTTTTTGAACTAATATGGCAAATAATTGTGAAGATTTTTTTACTTTTGCAGATTGATATTCTACTACGACTATTATCCGCAATATTTCATTTTTATGCGACGCATTATCACTTTAGCCATATCTCTGATGCTCTCGACGGCATTGTTCGCCCATGTGACGGATTTGCCCGTCAAAACCATCAACGGAAAAAAATACTACTATTACACCGTCAAGCAGGGCGACACGCTCTATTCGCTCTCAAAGTCGTTTGAGGTGTCGATCGACGACATCATCGCTTTCAACCCCGCCGTCGGCGACGGACTGAAGGCCATGTCAACCATCTATTTTCCACAGGATTCCTTCAAAAAGCCAGCTTCGAAAATGTCGGCATCGACGGCCGATTACGAGGACTATAAAGTGTCGAAGGGCGAAACTATCTACGGAATCAGCAAGCAGCACGGAATCACCATCGAACAACTTATCGAGGCCAATCCGAAAATCGCCGACGGGCTGAAAAGCGGCATGACCATTCGTGTTCCCAAACAAAACTCTACGGCAAGCACACAGCAAACGGCTAACAAAACGCAAGCCACGGAGAAGCCCTCCAAAACCGACTCACAAACGAAAACGGACAACGCCGGCGGACAAACGAAAACCGAACAGCCCATGGCCGCACCGACCACTCCTTCAGCACAAAACGGCTATCACACGATAAAGCAGGGCGAATCGCTCTACGGCATTGCAAAAGCTTACGGCACTTCGGTCGATGCGCTCCTCGACGCCAACCCCACCCTCTCCGCCACCAGCTACCGCGCCGGCACCCTCATCCGAATCCCGGCGGGAACAGTCGCCGCCGAGAATGTGACCCCTAACGCGACGCAACCCACTATTATTGACAAGCCTTTCGCCGACAACATCACCGGCTACAAGCCCTCGTCAGAAGAGAACAAGCCCTCACTCGATGAGAATAAAGAAAAACAACCCGCCGACACCGTCGTCACCCCGCCTGCCGACATTGTCGCGCCTGTCGATGCCTCAAGCGACATCAACATCGCCGTTATGCTGCCATTCGCCCTCGAAAGCTCTTCCAATTCAAAACATGCTCAGCGGGCAACCGAATTCTACAAAGGCTTCCTCATCGCCGTCGATTCGCTCAGGCAGGTGGGTACGCCCATACACATCACCGCTTTCGACATCGCCGACAATGCCGGACTTAACAAGGCCCTCGCCTCGCCCGAGCTCGCTGCCATGGATGCCATCGTCGGCCCTGAAAGCGACGAAATGCTCGCAAAAATCGCCGCATTCGCCGACAAAAACAACATCCTGCTTTTCAATCTGTTCAACATCCGCTCAGGACTGCAGGAAACTCATCCCTCAGTGGTGCAGGCCAATATCCCCACTGCCATGATGTACTCCCGCGTGATCGAGAACTTCTGCCAAAAATACGAAGGCTACACTCCTGTGTTCCTTTCGCCTAAAGCCGGAAAACGGGAAAAGTCGGAGTTCGTCACTGCCCTGAAAAAAGTCCTCGCCACCAAGAGAATCAAATACATCGACGTCACCTATGCGTCGAACTTCAAAAAAGACGACTTCGCCGACTTCTCCTCCAAGGGAAAATATGTGTTTGTCCCCCTGTCGGCATCCGGAGCCGAATTCGACCACTTCTCCACAGCTCTCCGCGACATCCGACGCGCCGCCGCTTCTTCATCCGACGTGGCTCTTTTCGGCTATCCCGAGTGGATAACTTTCCGCGGCTCTCGGCTCGAACATCTTCAAAATGCCAATGCCACCATTTTCTCGCGCCTCTACAACGACGATAAGTCAATCGAAGCTAAAGAAATCGCCGGCGCTTTCCAACGATGGTACAGCTCAAAAATGGAAAACGCCATCCCGGTGCAAGGAATCCTCGGATTCGACCTCGGCTACTATCTAATTTCGACAATGAACCGACAAAAAGGAGCCCTCGACCTCAACAAAGCCCCGCGCGGAAACGGCGTGCAAAGCTGCTTCGATTTCACGCCCCTCGGCGACGGCAAAGGATGGGTGAATAAAGCCATCTTCTTCATCGAGTTCCGACCCTCGGGAGCAATGCTCCGCTCAACGCTCTAACCCGACTGCGATGAAACGCCTCTTCGTCCTCATAATGCTGGCGGCTTCCGTCGCCACCATTTCAGCCCAACGCTTTTTCGCTCCGAACTTTACCGTCGGGGTAAAGGCCGGCGCATCGCTATCCAGAATGTCGTTCTCCCCATCGGTGAAGCAGTCGTTCCGCCCGGGCGTCACCGTCGGCGTCACCGCACGTTACACCGAAGAAAACCACTTCGGATTGATTGCCGAACTGCTTTTCTCGCAAAAAGGTTGGAACGAAAACTTCGAAGGCGCACCTTACCAATACGGACGAACGCTAAACTACATCGAACTGCCGATTCTGACGCACATTTTCTTCGGTTCACGACGTGCCAAAGGCTTCGTTAACCTCGGCCCGCAAGTGGGCTACCTTCTTTCCGACAAAATAAGCACATCACTCACCCCCTGGCAAGACTTGCCCGAGGTGGTGTCGCCCCGCACAACCGACCAGATGTGGATGAATGTGGAAAAACGCTTCGACTATGGCATTTGTGGCGGTCTTGGCGGCGAATACCGCCTCACCCCTAAGCAGTCCATTCTCATCGAGGCGCGGTTCTACTTTGGTCTGGGCAACATTTACCACGCCGGAAAAGCCGATACTTTCTCCGCCTCGCGCTCCATGTCAATCCAAGCCTCTGCCGCCTATCTTTTCCGCGTGAAATAGTCCGCAAAACCCCGCCCCCTTTTGCCGACCCTTTTTGCCGACCCTATTTGCCGATCCTATCCATTGCTGAGCCGTCCGAACTATCTGCAAAGTCCAGGCCATCTGCTATGTCCGAACTATCTGCTATGTCCGAGAAGTCGGAGCCGTCCGTGTTGTCTGCGATATTCGAACTGTCCGAGAGGTCGGAGCCGTCCGAGATGTCCGGGTTGTCAGAGATTAATTTAATAGTGCGTTTGTTTTCGGCTCAAAAAATGCCGAAATTGTGTGTTTTTCGGCTCACGATGAGCCGCAAATCGAGAGAATTTCACTATATTTGCACCGAAAAAGAATTTTCAGCATGGATACATTAAGGAAAATACTGCAGTTTCTTCACTATCATCAACCATCTTCTCGCGGTGAGATAGCTCAGGGAATTAACTTTGAAGGGAGCGACGCGTCGTTGAAGCGCCTGATTACCGCAAGTGTTCAATCAGGGGATATTATGGTTGAGGGTAAGTCGCGAGCAACACGATACAGACTTTCGGCTCAAGCTCACTTATTGATGCCGCTAAACTTGGACACTTATTTTCAACAAGAAATAGATGAGCGGCAGGTGCAGACATCCTACAACTTCGAGCTTATTCGTGAGCAAATACCGTCGGTCAGAATCTTCAATGATGATGAGGTTGAGCGCTTGCAAGATTTACAAGCGGAATTTAGCCGACATATAAGCGAATTGACTGAGAATGAATATCGCAAAGAAATGGAACGTTTGGGAATTGACCTTAGCTGGAAATCGTCGCAAATTGAGGGGAACACCTATTCCCTTCTTGAAACGGAGCGACTGCTTCGCGAGAGCAAAACGGCCGAGGGGAAAACCAAAGAAGAAGCTATTATGCTACTCAACCACAAAGATGCACTTCGTTTTATTCTTGACAATCCCGACTATCTGCAGGTATTGACTGTCGGCCATATCGAAGATATACATCAGTTGCTCACTAAGGACTTGTCGGTTGACAAGGGCATTCGTCATCGTCGCGTTGGCATCACTGGCACCAATTATCGCCCTTTGGATAATGAATTTCAAATCCGTGAGGCTATGCAGGATATGTGCGATTTGGTAAACAGCAGAAATTGTGTGTTTGAGAAGGCTCTTCTTGCGTTGTTGCTTTTATCGTATATTCAGGCTTTTTCAGATGGCAATAAACGCACTGCCCGCATCACAAGCAATGCCATTTTGATGGCCAATGGATATTGTCCGATAAGTTTCCGCACTGTCGATTCCGTTGACTACAAAAAGGCTATGCTTATGTTCTACGAACAAAACAATCTTTATGCTTTCAAGCAAATATTCATCGAACAATTTGAATTTGCTGTCAGAGAATACTTTTAAGGGAATTTCTATAAAGGGATTTCTGTAAATTCCCTTTCAGGAAATTCAGAGTGGATATTTGACAGATGGATGGCGGAAATGAGGGAACAATGCGGGCATTGTTACCGAGTCACCGTCAATTAGCGACAAATATGATCGTGAAATCAAGTTTCCAAAGTAATTGAAACTCGTTCAATTCGCCTCCCATCAGCCGCTTGCCCAGTGGGCTGTGTGACTGGTTTTGTGATTGCTTTTAATCGGCATTGCCTCTAAAGGATTCTACTCCTCCGCAACTACGTAGCACCTCCCCTGCTATGCAAGGATTCTGAATGACTATTGCGGAAATGTGGTTACAGCGGCTCAGAGATATGGGTTGAAGCGGCGCTCTTCCCCGATGGTGGAAGGCGCGTCGTGGCCAGGATACACAATCGTGTCATCCGGAAGGACTAGCAGACGCTCAATGATGGAATGTATGAGGGTGGAATAATTGCCCCCGGGCAGGTCGGTGCGCCCTATTCCGCATCTGAACAAAGTGTCGCCGGTGAAGAGCATTTGGTCTGTTTTGGAATAAAAGCTAAGTCCGCCGAGCGAATGACCGGGAGTGGCAATAACACGCAAGGAAGATGCTCCCAAAGCGATTTCATCGCCATCATGCAGTTCCTTGCCAATCTTCATATCTGGCAATTGCCGTTTGATGCCAAACATCGCGGCCTGTTGCTGGCAACGCTTGAGGAGCGGTTCGTCGGCTGCCGACGCTTCGATTACCACGCCATATTGTGAACATACGCGGTCGTTGCCGAAGAGATGGTCGATATGGAGATGCGTGTTGAGCAGATGCGTCACTTTCAGTCGGTTATCTGCAATGTACGCGTCAAATTCCTGCCATTCATCGTCAAAAAGCATACCTGCGTCGATCACCGCGGCCTCATGTGTCAATGAGTCGGACACGACATAAGTGTTCTCGGCGAACATATTAGTGACGAAACGTTTAACCGACAGCATCTACGTAAACAATTTTTTTAGTTTTAAAATAATCTTCGTCCATCCATGTAGAAATGTCGTCGATTAGTAACGGTATTTTCACTGCGTTGGTCTCGGCGGTAAGGTCGCCTCCCTTCAGGCATATAAGTCCATTGGGATAGCCGTTGCGGCAGTCGCGTGAAATGTTTTTACGCACAAGCTTCACCATGTCGGGCAACGGCATCACGCCACGGCTTACGATAAAGTCGAATTTCTGATGACATTCTCCCACGTCGCCATGCTGGAAAGTGACATTTGTCAAGCCTATTTCGCCGGCTATTTCCTGCGCCACACGGATTTTCTTGCCGATGCGGTCGATGAGGTGGAAGTTGCATTTTGGAAAAAGTATGGCGAGGGGAATGCCTGGAAAGCCACCGCCCGTGCCAAGGTCCATCAACCGCGAGCCGTCGGTGAACGAAATAAATTTGGCTATTGCCAACGAATGAAGGATATGGTTAACCACAAGATTGTCAATATCCTTGCGTGAAATAACATTAATCCGGCTGTTCCATTCGGGATAAAGCCGGATAATCGTCTCGAATTGAAATCGTTGAGTGTCGGTCAGCGATGGAAAATACTTCAAGATTCTGTTCATCGCAAATCAACGGAAGGGAATTGTCAGTACACAATAGACAGGCACAGCCGTACTGCCCATTTTGCCCGCACGCCAACGCGGCATTTCCGAAATCAGACGATAAGCCTCGCGGTTGAGCGACTCTTCAACGCCACGCAGCAATGAGATTTCACTTATCGAGCCGTCGGTGTTGACGATGAAGCTGTAGATAACTCTGCCCTTAATGCCTTTTTCATAGGCTTCCTGCGGGTAAACACGGTTTTTGTTGATGTATTTCACCATTTCGGAGTCGCCTCCGGGGAATGTGGGCTGGACATCCACAAAATCGTAGTCATAAACCTCACGGAACACTGGCGCCTGCTGGGGCGTTTCCTGATAGACCACCGTACGCTTCTGAGCATCAACGAAGAAAGCCGACATCATTATGGCGGCAACGAAGAGAGTTCGGATGATTGATTGAGTCGACATCGTTTCGATTTCAATTTGACGTTGCAAATATATAATGAATTGCCGACATATTTTGTGTTTTTTTAATTGTTTAGAATAGTTTTAATTTTATTAACTATTTCGCACTCAAAATGCGTTTCTCTCGGCATTTGCCTGTAACGGCCCGACATTTTTCGCCGGCTACTTTTTCTCGACGAATGTGGTGTCGGCAAGCGTGGGATTGAGCCGCTTGACCTCAGCGGTGAACGCCTCCACATAGTCGTCGGCAATGGCATCGCGTCCCGCCATGCGGAGTTGGGTTTCCTTCGAGCGCACGTCAAGCAACAGATTCTGAGCCTGCATATCGTCATCGGCAATTTCCACAAACCTCGACGCTTGTCGGCGAGCCACATCGACGATTTCCTCGTCCTGAGCCGAAGGTGCGGCAGTAACTTTATTTGCCGGGTCCTCTCCCCCGCCACAACCGGCAATAATCATTGTTATCGCTAATATAAAAGTGTGTATCGCTCTCATTTTTCTGTCTTGCTAAGTTTTTCCACTTGATTTGCTATTTTTTCCATGAGCCAGCGGGGCGTGGAAGTCGCGCCGCACACCCCCACCGTCCGTACGCCAGCAAGCCACTCGGCGCGGATTTCGCTTTCGTCGGATATCAGTCGCGACGAAGGGTTCACCTCACGGCATTGGCTGAAAAGCACCTTCCCGTTCGACGACTTGCGGCCCGACACGAACAATATCAGCTCATGCGACGCCGCAAACCGGCGGATGTCGGTCACTCGGTTGGCCACTTGGCGGCATATCGTGTCGAACGACTCGAATTTCGCAGTCGGCGAAATCCTACGGCGGATTTCGGCGATAATGCCGTTATATCCGTCGATGGGCATTGTGGTCTGCGAATAGAGCGAGATGTTGCGTGAAAAATCCACACGGTCGAGCGCATCCACATTTTCTATAACGATAGCTTCGCCGTCGGTCTGCCCCACAAGGCCGTTCACCTCGGCATGACCCGTTTTGCCATATATGAGTATTTGGGAGTCGTGGAGGTCGTGGGTAGCGCGTATTCGCCGTTGCAGAGCCAACACCACGGGGCAGGTGGCGTCGATTATCGTAATGTCGTTGGCTTCTGCCGTCGTGTAGGTCGATGGCGGTTCGCCATGAGCACGCAACAGCACTTTTTCGCCTCGAAGACTCGTCAACTGCTCGTGGGTGATTGTCACCAATCCCTTCTTGCGAAGGCGATCCACCTCGCTGTTGTTGTGGACTATGTCGCCCAAGCAATAAAGCGGCGACTCCTGCAACTGCGTCTCAGCCTTTCTGATGGCCGTCACCACTCCGTTGCAGAAGCCCGAATGAGAGTCGATTTCAACCTTAATCATTCTTCGCCGACGATTGACTTATAGAGATTTAGGAGCCATTCGTCTTGCTGGGAAATGGTCATCTCCGAGTTGTCGAGGCAGACGGCATCCTCTGCTTGACGAAGCGGACTTTCGGCGCGTGTCGAGTCGATACGGTCGCGCTCCACCACATTCTTCAGCACATCCTCGTAGGTGGTTTCGACGCCTTTTCCCTGAAGTTCGAGAAAACGACGGTGGGCGCGCGTTTCGGCCGATGCGTTGACGAACACTTTCATCTCGGCATTGGGGAAAACGGTCGTGCCGATGTCGCGTCCGTCCATGACAATGCCCTTTTCTTCTCCGAACGCCTGCTGCATCTCCACGAGGGCGTGGCGCACTGCTGGGATGGTGCTGACGGGGCTTACGTTGTTCGACACTTCCATCGAGCGGATTTCATCCTCCACGTCCTCTCCGTTGAGGAGCGTGCGTTGTTTTCCGTAGGCCACTTTGAAGTCGATTTTCATTTCCGGCAAAGCCGCGACGAGTGCTTCTTCGTCAACCTTTCCATCGGCCACCAAGCCGTGGCGCATACCGTAGAGGGTGACGGCACGATACATCGCGCCGGAATCGATATAGCGGTAGCCTATCGTGCGGGCGAGAGCTTTGGCCATGCTGCTCTTGCCCGACGATGAATAGCCGTCAACGGCTATGATTATTTTCGGGGTAATTGCTTTTGTCATATTTTTGATTGGTTCGTTCGGTGGTTAGCGTAGAATCTCGTCAAGGTCGATGCCGAGGTTCACCATAAAAGTGGCTGCTCCTGTGTGGTGTTGCGCCACTGCGGCCCCGATTGAGAATCCTCGAGCGTTGAAGCCCGCCGTCGCTGAAAAGCCGCTGACGAAACTTCGCGAGTAGGTTGACATATCGGTGCGGTTTTTATAATTGTAGCCTATGCCGATATAGAAATTGTCGTTGGGAATGACTTCGGCAGCGAAGACAAGATGACGGAACAGATTGGATGCGAATTTGTCCTTTGTCTTAAACTCGGAAGTCGAAGTTCCGTCGCCGACATCCGTGTAGGGCAAATGCCATTTCGTCAGATTGAACGCCGTGACCGACAGGCGAATGGGGGCTGCGGAGAGCGAGCGTGTGAAGCCAAGCCTGACATCGATGGGCAGGCGGTCGTACGACTCGTTGAAGCGCTTGATTTGGCCGCCGAGGTTGCTCACGGTAAGCGACACTGATGAGTCCTCCTCATCGTTGTAGTAATTCACGCCAATGTCGGTGCCGAGGGCGAGAGCCGAATAATGGTCGTAACTACTGGTGATGAGTTTTAAATTGATGCCGCCACGCAGGCGGTCGGTGATATCGTGGGAATAACCGAGGCTCACAGCAATGTCAGACGCGGAAAAATTGCCGGTCACTTGGCCGGTGACGTCGGTGGATGTCATGCTGCCATAGCCAAAATACCTCACACCCACAGCGAAAGCCGAGTGCTCGGTAAGCCCCATGCCGTAGCGCACCGAAGCGTAGTTCGTTCCTCCCATATTGCGCATATAGCCCAGCCCGATTTGCTTGCCCACTTCGGGACCCAAAAGAGCGGGGTTTTGGTCGCTCGTCATGACGTTGTCCTCAACAATCGACACATTCACGCCTCCAAGACCGTAGATGCGCGTCGATTGGGTGACATCGAGGAAATTGTAGGCCGTCGAACCGCCTTCAGCTCCCTTCGCCACAAACGAAAACACCGTGACTGCAATCGCGGCCACAACCGACATTATACGGAGCGTTATGTCACCTTGAGGATTCTTGTTCATATAATCGACTACAAATTTAACGAAAACTTTCCAATTCTATTATTTTGTACTCGTTTTTTTAATCTTTTTCCCTCTCTTGTCATTCAAAACGTGACGAACTGGAATCCGTGACATCCATTGACGGAACTATTCCGCAAGCATCGCGTTCGTCTTCTCTTTCCCTCCGCGCCGCTTGTTTTCCCATCATCGTGTCATGTTTTATCGTGAAGCCTGTAAGTTGGCTATCCTCGTTAAACCATATATGGCTTGCGATATGTCGGAAAACGCAGGAAGCACAACGATGTCGCTGCGCTTCCTGCGTATGTGATGAGGCCTACTCCTTCGGCATCGCGCCTTTGCGCGTCAAATCGAGGGAATAGTACATTATCAGGGCAAGGATGAGGAACAGCCCTATGCTGCCCACAAGGAGGGCGTATGTCTCGAGATTGAGAAGAATGTAGATGTAACTGTAAAGAATAGCCAACAGTCCGCCAACCATTAGGGCCTGTTTTTTCACCTGCAACACCCCTATGAGATAAAGGGTCACCATCGACACCGTCATTCCCGCCGCTATGAGATAAGCCCATCCAAAAGCGATATATTCGCCAAAAGAAAGCAGCAGCGAATAAAAGAGGACGAGCGCTAAACCGATAAGAAGATACTGGAATGCGTTGATCGGGCGGCGCGTGCGCAGTTCGACAAACAATGCCGCCACGAGTGTGAGCACGATGACGAGGAATGCGTATTTGATTGCGCGGTCGGTCTTACGGAAGTTATCCACTTGCGTTTTCATCGCCACATGCACCTGCGAGTTTGTGATGGGGTAAGATAAATCGTCGCTGAACGACTGCGGATAAGGGCGATTAATGCTTATCACCTTCCACGACGCTGTGAAGCCGTCGGCTTTCACTTCCCGTTCGTTAGGCAGGAATCCACCGCCGAAACTCGGATTGGGGAAGTCGCCCTTCACGTTGACGCGGGTGGTCTCGCCGATGGGAGCGAAGCCTAAAGCCTCCGACCCTTTCAACTTCATGTGGAGCTTGAACGGGATGTCGGTCGAATCCAAATATTGGCTCAGGTCAATTTTCCCTTCCGCCACCGAACCGAGGCTGGGGCGCGATACGTCCTCTGAATTGTCGGAACCATTGTCGAAGCTGAAGTCGAAGTCGGGTTCAAGACGGTTTCTTGCCGAATTCCGGGCATCGCCATATGAGCTATACACGCCGCTCCCCGACGAGTTTTGGAAATTGCAGTCGGTGCCGCCGTCGTTGAGGTCGTAGGTTTTCCCTCCAAATTCGATGGTCAGCTTGTCGACTATTCCGCGCAGGTCGGTAAGTCCGATTTTCAATTTCGACTTGTCGGGCTGTGTCCTCAACGAGTCGTTCTTTTCCGGAAGCAAACCGCGAATCGAAAACGAGCCCGACATGTCGATGTCTGTGTCGTAAACCACCACATCATAAATGCTGCGGTGGAGCGTCTTGCTTCTTACATCAGCACTGACGTTCAGCTCTTTGGGAAGTATGTAATGATTCGACTTTTCCTTGCCTTCATTGAATGGCATCTGCAAAATCGGTCCCGTGATGTATTGGGGCAATCCCCATTTAGCACTCATTTCGCGTTGTGCCGATGCCGCATTGGCTTTGCGTTCACCCGAGAGCGAACTGATGAATGCGCCAGGGATGAGCAACCCCACCGACACAAGACAGATTATCAACACTTTAAACCCGATAGAGTTGTAAAATGACTTCTCTTTCTTCTTGTCGGTTTTCTGACGGTTTCCGTCCCACTGAAACTGAGTGCCGCAGTTACTGCAATGTTGCTGGCCTTTTTTAACTTTCGCTCCGCATCCGGGACAAACGTATGTGTCGTTCATAGCGGCAGAGTCGGCCGGAGTCGTTTCCGGCAATTGATTGTCATGTTCTTTCTTTTCCATATTAATATTAATTAAGGTGATTTTAATTAGGCTTTAGCATATTAACGTTATCGCCCGAAAATTATTGTCGTGAAAAGGATTGTATGTCGAAATATGATGATGTAAGCCTTCTCTAAGAATGCGACCCTTCGGGCTATATTGTCCGCTCCGACGAACGCCTTAAACGACGAGAACGCAACGCCTTAACAACGTTGCGTTCTCCTTAGTGGCGGAGGAAGGACTCGAACCAACGACCTCCAGGTTATGAGCCTGGCGAGCTACCACTGCTCCACTCCGCGGTGTTTTGCGACTGCAAAGTTACTGCTTTTTTTTGAATTGGCAATAGCTTTTGCGTTTTTTTTCTTCTTCAGTCAGTTTTTTCCTCATTCCATGACATTTCTGGGCGAGAGCATAACGAGCTTGCTTATCTTGTCGAGCACGAACAATCTCTACATAATGCCAACTCCTACAGTTTAGTCCGCCTCTTTTCCTGCCGTATTATTCTTTTTGGTGTAAAGCCTGGCGACCATCGCACCGCTGATATTGTGCCACACGCTGAAGATGGCGCCGGGGATGGTGGCCATGGGATAGGCGGCAAAATGAAGCGTGGCTAACGACGAGGCAAGACCGGAATTTTGCATGCCCACCTCGATGCTGACTGCCCGCTTCTTTGGTTCGGCAAGGCCTAACAGTTGTCCAATCAAATACCCGAGAACAAGCCCGCAGAGGTTGTGAAGCATAACCACAACGACGATGACCAGACCGCCCGCCAACAACTTGGAAGCATTGGCGGCAATGATGACTGCCACAATGAAGGCAATGGCGACAGACGAGAATGCGGGAAGATAGTCGGTGGCCTTTTCTGTAAACTTCGGCCAAAGGCTCTTGACGATTAACCCCACGACGATAGGCAGGATAATCACCCATAGGATGCTCAACAGCATTCCCACCACATCCACGTCAACGCTCTTTCCCGCCAATGCCCATGTCAGCAATGGCGTCAGCAGCGGAGCCGCCAAGGTTGAAACGCCTGTCATTCCCACAGACAACGCCAAATCGCCTTTTGCCAGATAGGTGATGACATTCGAGGCTGTGCCGCCGGGACAACAACCCACCAGCACCACGCCTAACGCCAGCGACTCGTCGAGATGGAAGACCCTTGCCAGAACCCACGCCAACAGCGGCATCACCGTGAACTGGGCCAGACAGCCTATGACGACATCTTTCGGGCGGCTGAATACAATTTTGAAGTCATTAAGATTCAATGTCAGTCCCATTCCGAACATCACCACTCCCAGCATATAGTTGATTGCCTTCGTCGGTATCTGCTGCAGCGCACTTGGGAATATTAGCGCCAGCAATGCTACCGCCGGCACCAGCACGCCCATGTATTCCGATATGTAATGACAGAGTTTCTTCATTGCGACGGTGTTATTGTAGCGGTGTTAACGGATACACGATATTAACGATGAGGATATTGGCGGCGAGGATGATGATGTTCATAAGCAGGCCTATACGCATGAAGTCACTAAAGCGATAGCCGCCGGGGCTATAAACCAGCATGTGGGTCGGCGAGCCGATGGGAGTGGCGAAACTGCTGCTGACGCTCACCATCAGGGCGATGAGGAACGGATAAGGCTCGTAGCCCAGTTTCTCGGCGGCCTCGTACATGATGGGGAAGAACATGGCACCGGCCGCCGTGTTGGAGATGAACTCGGTGATGAACGTGCCGACGAAGCATATGGCCGTCATCACCACTATGGGATTCGTGCCGCAGACGTCGAGGATGCCATTGGCCATCCATTCGGCAATGCCCGTTTTCTGGATGGCCAACCCCATGACAACGCTTCCGGCG
>CADBML010000124.1 GCA_902795825.1 uncultured Bacteroidales bacterium | reverse complement strand
CAATGCCCGCATTGCTCCCTCTTTCCTGCCAAGTATCTTCCAAATATCCTCTCTGAATTTCCTGAAAGGCAATTTATAGAAATCCCCAATAGATGTGGCGGACAGCGAAGGGTTGCCCGCCACTTATATGTTGTAAATCTCCTTAACAAAAAAGTTAGTTTATGTTAAATTTTGGGGGTGGTGATTTAACTTTTGGTTCATTCGACGGTCATTACAACAGACAACGACATTAACAAACATAAAATTAAGAAAAAATGAAACAGATTATCGCCCTTGTGGCCACCGCAGCAGTCAGCGCGTCGATGTTCGCTCAAGGAATCGACAAGCGCGACATCATTATCGAACCCAACCCCAACGAACAGGAGCAGTGCTGTATGGACGCTCCCAAGCCAGCATGTCCCTTTGAAGGCATCAAACTTTCCGACAAGCAGAAAGATGCTTTGAAAGCCCTCGACGAATCGCGCAAGGCCGACTTCGAAAAGAAAATGGCAGATAAACGTGCGGAACGTGACGCAAAAAAAGCCGAAAAAATTGCCGAAAAGAATAACAAGAAAGAAGAGATGATGAAACAGCGTGAAGCCGCAAAAGCCCAGCGCGAAGCCGACCGTAAGGAGTATCTCAAAAAGGTGAAATCAATCCTTTCTGCCGACCAGTATCTTCAGTTTCTTGAGAACTCTTATGTCAATGCGAAAGAGCCCCAACCCCAAGGAATGCGTCACGACGGTCATCGCGGCAAAGGTCCGAAGCCTTTCCGCAAACCCGGAGAACGTCGTCTTCGTCCGGTAGAAACTAACCCTATAAGGGTGGAATAAGCGACGTAGTGTCACGACAATAACAAGAAGCGGCCGATTGGTGATTCCAACCAGCCGCTTCTTGTTGATTGGGGCGTAGGCCGGAGCCGTCTTGTGGCTGCGTGGATTTAACGTGAGCTCGGTATAAGCTAGGCACAAACCACAAGTGTGCCAAAGATGCGAAACGTTTGTGGGTGTTGTGATTATGTGCAATTGAAAATGCTCCCCCAGCAGAGTCGAGCCGAGAGCAGAAAGTCAAGCTTGCTAAAATCCTCCCCAAGCAGGGGAGGTGTCGGCGAAGCCGACGGAGGGGTAGAATCCTGCCGAGGCGAAGCCGATTAGGTGCGAAGCAAAACGTGGCTCGCAGAGCCGGAGGGGTAGAGCCATGCGAGACGATACCGATTAGGTGTAATCACAAAGCCTGTCACGTGGCGCGAAGGCCAAGTGCTTGATGGGTGGTGCATTTACATTCTCTACCCCTCCGCCCTATCGGGCACCTCCCCTGCTAGGGGAGGATCTTATTTTACTCCTCTGTATCGTTATGCCGAACAGGTATGGATTTAGCACTCGAATCGACTTAAAAGTGCTAAAACCCTCAAAAAATCGCTGATTTAGCACCCAAACCGCCTTAAAAGTGCTAAAACTCTAAAAAAATTGTCGATTTAGCACACGAATAATAAAAAATATTACTAACTTTGCTAAAACTTTATATCCTACTATTATGCGACAATCATTTATCGGGAGAGAGACCGAAATCAGTTTGTTAAAGAAATATGCCACTAGCGACCGTGCTGAATTTGTTGCTATTTATGGTCGCCGTCGTGTCGGGAAGACATTTCTAATCAATAATGTTTTTAAATCTGACTTGTCTTTTTCTATGACAGGTATTATTGGCGGAAATCAGACTGCCCAGATTCAGGCGTTTATTGAGGCTATGGACATATATGCCGGTACTGCCGAAGTGCCTGCAAATTGGTTTGAGGCATTTAGAATGTTGCGTCATTATTTGTCACAGCAAATAAGCAAAGATAAGCCTTGTGTTGTGTTTATTGACGAATTGCCATGCTTCGACACACGGAAAAGCGATTTTACCGATGCTCTTGGTCATTTTTGGAACAGTTGGGCGTCATTGCAACCCGAGATGCTTTTAATCGTTTGCGGGTCGGCTACATCATGGATGATGAACAATGTCATTGACAGTCATGGAGGCCTACATAATCGTATTACTCATGAAATCCACCTTAAAGAGTTTACGCTTCGCGAAACTGAAATATATCTTAATTCACGCGGGTTTCATTTCGACCGCAATCTCGTGGCTCAAACATATATGATTTTCGGAGGAATTCCGTATTATCTAAGTCTTCTCGACAACGAATTGAGCCTTAGCAAAAATGTGGATAATTTGTTTTTCAGAACTGATGGAGAAATGCATCGCGAGTTCTTGCGTCTATACAAAACTTTGTTCTCAAATTATGAGCCATACGTGGCTATCGTTGAAGAATTGAACAAGAAAAAGTCGGGATTGACTCGCGGCGAAATAGCAAAGAACCTGAAGGTTGACCCAAATGGACGACTCACAAAAATGCTACGGAATCTTGTTGATTGCGATATTGTTCGCTTCTTTCCTACAAAACAAAAAACTATTTCTAAAAGAAACGGCATATACCAACTAATGGATTTCTTTTCAATGTTTTACATGCATTTTATGCGAAAAGAAATCAACGATACGGAGTATTGGACAAAGAACCAGCACACTCCCGCAATAAATACTTGGCGAGGACTGACTTTTGAAAAACTGTGTTTGGCTCATATTGAGCAGATAAAGCATGCATTGAGGATTGATGCTATTTCCGCCATTTACTATTCGTGGCGTTCCGTTGAACCCGCTGTTGAACGAAAGGCTCAAATCGACCTTATTATCGACCGAGCCGATCGACAGGCGAATGTGTGTGAAATAAAATACTCAGAAATGCCTTATTCGATAACAAAAGATGAATATGCTAAATACACCAATCGTATTGCCGCGTTCAAGGCGCAGACGGGTTATCGGGGCGGAATAATCCCCACATTTATCACCGCAAACGGATTAGTCAACAATTCCTATTCCGAAAGTCTTGCGGTTAAAGGCCTCACGCTTGACGATTTGTTTTAAATTGACCGTTATTTCAAGGCGTTATTGATGTCGTCGACTTCGATTGTCGAGAGGAGTTGCTCGTCGATGTCGGGAATGGCTGCGAGGCGGTTGGCTTGCTGTGTGATGACTTTTTCGAACAGGTTGCGGATGAAGCGTGCGTTGCCTTTGTCTTTAGATGTGCTTTTTGTCTCTTCTGAAATCACATTTTTCAAAGTAGAAATTGCCTCGTCGGTTAAAATGTATTTGTTTTTATTGGCGGTTGCCATAAATATGTCATAAAGTTCGGTTTCGGAGTAGTCAGGGAAGTTTATGTAACGTGTAAATCGCGATTTAAGGCCGGGATTCGTCTTTATAAATTCGTTGATTTCGTCGGTATAGCCTGCGATAATGACAATAAGTCGGTCGCGGTCGTCCTCCATTCGCTTGAGGAGTGTGGCGATAGCTTCGGGTCCGAAGTCGTTGGTTGTTCCGAGAAGCGCGTAAGCTTCGTCGATGAACAGCACGCCGTCGATGGCTCTGTCAACCACTTTGTTGGTTTTGACGGCAGTTTGGCCCACCCATTCCGCCACCAGTCCGGAGCGGTCAGTTTCGACGAGATGACCCTTCTTAAGCACACCTTTCTCTTTGAATATGCCGGCGAGGATACGTGCGACGGTGGTCTTGCCCGTTCCGGGATTGCCTGTGAACACGGTATGATAGGAAACTGGCGGCAAAGGGAGGCCCGCCTTTAGACGTTTGTTACGGATTGTGATGAAATTTGAGATGTTCCTCACTTCAGTTTTCACCGATTCGAGGCCGATAAGGGCGTTGAGAGCCTCTTCGGGGTTGTCGGCGGCCGCCGTGCCACCGGAGTTTTTCCCTTCGGGGGCTTCGTTGCCGGAAAGAGCCAATAGTTTCTTGAGGAACTTTTCCTCTTTTTCGGTGACTTTGCCATCTAGTTTGGCAATAATCGAGGCCAACCGATAGAAGCAAACGCAGTATCGTTCGGCGGTGTCGTGGTCGTCGATGAGTCCGGCCAAAGCCGCAATGCCTAGAGTATCGCTTTTGATTGAAAGTCCGAAGTCGCTTACATTAATCGCATCGAAGGACTCTTTTAACAATGAGAAAAGGGCCCTGTTTTCGTCGGCAAGATTCGAGAAAAACACGTGGTGGGTTCTTCCCACAAAATCTGTCTCTTGGATATTGTTAGCCACAATGCAAAGGGCTTGGCCCTCAGGTGTGGCGGTGGTGGCATCGTAGGGATGCCCCATTTCTTCAATGCAATGCCGCAAGTCGCCCGATGCGATGAGCAACAATAGTTTGTCAAAGCTTTTGAAATACGATTCTTGTAGAGCCCCGCTTCCGCCGTTGGTTGAAGACTCGTTGATTTTGTCGAAAAGGTCGTGGTTGCGGCTAAGACGGACAATAATTTTTCTGATTTCGCGAGAGAGGTTGAGAATGCTATAGAACTGTTTTTTTGAGATTTTAGGCTCGGCTTTTTCTATGCCTTCGACCTTTTCCTCCTCAATGGCAGCGCTGGTTGTTAACCTTTGATTAGATTCGAGCAGGTATTCGTCATATAAGTCCGAACTAGTATTGGTCAGTTTTCTCCTCTCAAAAAGTTTCCCTATCGCCCAAAAGAACACTATTGCGCATACTCCAATAACCAATGAAGAGATAAGGGAATGATGTTTGTCGTAGGAATAGGCGAATAACCCCGCACCCGCCAAGATGCCTAACCACAAAAAGCAACCGGTGTTATTGTTGTTGTTTGGCTTTTGTGACACCATTTTACTGATGTATAGGGCGGAGGAGGTCGTTGACTGTTTTGACGGGGTTGAACGTGGAGATAGGCACTTCGACGAAAACGGTGTTCCAGTCGCTCATGGCGCCGTTCCAAAGTCCGGGGAGTTCGAGCGCGCGGAGTTCGCGGCCGTGCTGCGATTTTTCGGAGATGAAGCCTGTGTCGGGATCGACGTATTCGGGCAGGCGGAAGCGGTGGCCGTTGGTGTCCTTAGTGTAGCAGACGAGATCGACGGGGTTGAAGTGAGTGGCTTCGGCCATGAGATGGGCGTACTCGGGCGCGATTTGTGTGCTTTCGAGGATTTGCGGCGATGCCGAGCCGTCGGGGTTGACAGTGATGTAAGGGCCGCCGCCTGGTTCGCCTTCGTTTTTCACCATTCCGCAGACGCGCAGCGGGCGGTCGAGTTTTTCGCGGAGGAAAGTTGCTTTGGCCTCATCGTCGTCGCCGTCGAGCCGCAGGTCGGCGATGCAGAGCGTCGTGCGGGCGAAGTCGGCAATACGGTCGAGGGTGTCGCTGTCGGGGGTGACGCCATCAAGGAGGGCGAGCGAAGTCTCGATGCGGTCATAGACCTGCATGAGGAGTCCGGCGATAATTCGTTTGTAGCGAATTGTGGATTCGCGCTTCGAGTCGGGCACCACATTGTCGATGTTTTTGATGAATACGACGGCAGAATCGATGTCGTTGAGGTTTTCGATGAGCGCTCCGTGGCCTCCCGGGCGGAAGAGCAGTGAGCCGTCGTCGTTGCGGAAGGGGGTGCCTTCGGGCGTGGCGGCGATGGTGTCGGTGGAATGCTTTTGTTCGGAGAGTGATATTTCGATTTTCACGCCGAGGCGCCGTTCGGCTTCGGGCGTCACTTCGGCAATTTTTTTCTCAAAGAGCGGGCGATGTTCCTCCGAGACGGTGAAGTGCAGACGCACGATTCCGTCGGCGTTGGCGGCTGTCTGTGCGCCCTCGACGATTTGTTCCTCCAGCGGGGTGCGCGGAGCGTCGGGGTAGGGGTGGAATAGCAGCAGACCTTTGGGCAGACCGCCGTAGTTGAGTCCTTCGGGGGATAGGAGGGCTCGGACGATGTCGCGGTTGCGTCCGGCGGCGGCAAGTGCGTCGATGCCGAGGCCGTGGATGCGCCGGCAGGCTTCGTCGAGCTGGCTGGCGAAGGCGAAGGAGTGGATATGGTGGAGGAAAATGTGAGCGGCCGACCCTTCGGCGAAAGTATCGGAGTCGCTGTCGGCAAATTCAAAGAGGGCTTTGAACATACGCGAGGCGGCACCGGAAGCGGGCACGAATTTCAACACTTCGCCGCCGGCGGCGAGATAGTCGTTCCAGCGGTCGAGGGCGGCGTTTTCTTCCTCTTCCGTAAGGCGGATGATGCCGTGTCCCACTTGTGCGGAAGCCACGATGCGCAGCGTGGGGAATCCGCTTGCGAAGCGGTTGAGTTGTTCGGTAACTTGTTCGGGTGTTGACCCGCGGCGTCGAATTTGTTCAAGGTCGGTTTCGGTAAACATTTTCAGGTGAAATTATAAGGTTGAATTACTATTGACAAAGTTACTTAAAATTTTGCTTATGGCAAAATGTGGAAAGGTGTTTTGCTGAAATTCGAATGTTCGAATACTCGAATGCTCGATTATTATCGCTATACAAGTTCTATCGAGTCGGGGTTGATGGTGATGAGCCTTTCGCGGTAGAGGTTGCCGAGCGCTTTTTTGAAGTCTTTCTTCGAGCAGCCGAAAGCGTCGGCGATGACTTCGGGCGACGAACGGTCGGAAAGGTTCAGGCGTCCTCCTTTGGCTTTCGCTTCGTCGAGGATCCGTTGGGCGAGGCTGTCGGTGCGTTCGGCCGCCGAGCCGCCGAGGATGAGGTCGATTTTTCCGTCGGGGCGCACTTGCTTGATGCGTGCCGTCAGACGGTCGCCGATTGCCACATTGGAGAATATTTCGTTTTTATAGACCATTCCGGTGTGGAGGTTTTCGATTACGGCCTTGAATCCTATTTCCGTTTCCTTATAGATGAGGATTTCGACGCTTTGTCCGCGTTTGTAGTCGGGCGGCAGATTGTTAAGGAAGTGCTCGATTTTGGCTGAGGCCACAATTCGGCCGGTAGAGTGGTCGAGATAGACGAAAACGGGGTATCGTAATCCCTCGCGCATTTTCGCATATTGTTCGCGGTAAGGCACGAGCAAATCCTTCGGGAGCCCCCAGTCGAGGAAAGTGCCATAGCGGTTCGACGCCACCACGCGCAAGTAGGCGGCGGTGTTCACCTGTGCGAGAGGCTGTTCGGTTGTGGCTATCAGGCGGTCCTCCGAGTCGTTGTAGATGAAGACGTCGATAGCGTCGCCTGCGGCGAGCGGCGAGGATATGTAGCGGGCGGGCAGGAGGATGTCGCCGAGGTTTTCGCCGTCGAGATACACTCCGAAATCCACCGTTCGGAGCACAATCAGACGGTTCGTTTTGCCGATTTCAATCATGGATTAAAGTTTATAGTTTATATTTGAAAGTTAAAAGGAGGCTCGAATGGTCGAATACTTGAATGCTCGATTATTTGAATTTAATTGTGCATTAAGCATTATGCATTATGAATTAACGCAATTCCTAATTCCTCATTGACGAAGGTTTTGATGCCTTCGGCATCGCGAACCGCCCTGCGGGCGACATCCGCTTCAAAACTTCGTCGATTGCTTCGCAATTCCTAACTCCTCATTCCTAATTATAAATTCTCATTCCTCATTCCTAACTTCTAATTCCTCATTCTTCGCCGGTTGCCATTTCGCCACTTCGCGGTCGACAACGGCGCGCAGGGAGTCGCCGGTCATTCCGCGGGCCACGATTGTGCCGTTCGGGTCGAAGAGGATAAGGTGTGGGATGGATAGGATGCCGTAAATGTCGGTCGCGGCTTTTTTTGTGTTGATGATTTGTCGCCATGGGATTTGGTGGGCTTCAATGGCGTCGATAGTGCTCTGCGGCTCGTCCCACACGGCCACTCCGACCACGTCGAGACCTTTTCCCGCATATTTTTTGTGAATATCCTTGACGACCTCGATTTCGCGGATGCAGGGGCCGCACCATGATGCCCAGAAATCGACGAGGGTGTAATTGCCATGACCGACGAAGTCGCTAAGGCTGACGGTGGAGTCGCCCTCGGCCACAGAGAAGTCCGTCATCCGTTTCCCGGGTGCGGTGGCGTCGAGCTTAGAGAAGGAGGCGAGAAGGTCGCCCACACGACAGTAGCGTTTTAGCATTTGGTTGTATTCCACTTCTTCGATGATTTCTTGACGGGTCATGTCGAACGAGAGTTGGTAGAAGCAGTAGTAGCCGAGGGCGTTTCCGAGGTTTTCGTGGTAAGCGTCGAGAAACAGTTGCCGGTAGGTAGCATTGAGTTGGTTGACGCGGCTGTTGAATTTGTCGTCTTGACGTGCTGAATCGGTGTAGGCTGTGATTAGCGATTCCACGGAGTCGGTCTCGGCGAAGAGGCGGGCGAGTCGGTCGTTAAGGGGCGTTCCTGCGGGGCGGCGGTTGTCGGAGTTGAGAGAAATGTCGCCGTTTTCGAGGATGAAAGTGCCGCGACGCTGGCCGTCGATGATGAGCCGAGCCACAACGGGCTCTGACACGATGCCTTTAAACACGATTGCCGAGTCGGCCACCACGAGGCTGTCGATTTTCCGACCTGTGTCGTAGTTGGTGATGTAAGCCATTTTGCCGTTGTCGTTGTCGAGAGCCGGCGTGTGGAAGTGATAGCCCGCTTTTGGGGCGCATGAGGCAAGGAGGCTTGCTGCCGCGGCTATAAGGATTTTGTTCATAAATAGATCTGTCGTTTTGGTGGTGCAAAGATAGTAAAAAAAAGCGCAAAAGTTCAGCGAAAGCCGGAAAAACACGGCAAAAATTTGCCTAATATGTGAAAAACGAGTAATTTTGCCAGTGGAATCGCAATGATTCACCATAAGCAAAGAATTTTCGTCGCCGGCGCGACGCACTTGCGTATTGTCTGCAACATATTTATAAACTGTTTAATTACAATTGTTTATGAAGAAACTTTTACTTTTATTAGCAGTTGCTGTTTTGGCAACCAGTGCCAGTGCGTTCACATTTAAGAATGGGGGAACACTCGGACCGAAGTTTAACGATGCCCCTGTCGGCTTGTTGCAAAAGCTGTCGGCTAAGAATGCAGTCAAGGCTGCAGTCAAGGACGAGATTACAAGCGCGTTGGACCTTGACGGAGTTTACGCAACCACTTACGAGAACCTCACATCACGAAGTGGCGAGTCGGGAACAGAGTTAAAAACGAGCACCGTCATCACCACCGATGGCGACAATGTGACAATCGTCGGTTTGACACAGGTTTATGATCCCATTTCAGCCACGTTCCAGGCTGGAGACGCTGTCATAACGATTCCTGAACAAACTGTGGCTACCAGTTCTTATGGTACGGTTTCGCTCCAAGAGCTTTTCTATTATGAAGGTGACGATACTTATGCGGCAGGGTGGTATTATAATGACAACGCCTATCTCTACTGCACGGAGGATGGAATTATTTCCGAACCCGGTCACTTCTTTGTCACCGTTCTTAATGAGGACGCAGGTAACTATGCCGGCTACATACTGACATGGGAAAATTCCGCTTATCCGCGCAATTTCTCCCTTGTTCCCGATTCGGAATCAGATATTAACGCATTGTTTACAGTCACTTACGATGGTGTGTACACAGCTAGATCCCCATCGATTTACTCCGTAACTGTTTCGCAGAATGAGGGAGAGGTTACTGTGTCGGGTGACTTCTTTAGGCTTACCAATCCGTCGTTTAAAGTTGTCCTCGCCGAAGACCACACTCTTTCCATCGCTGAAGGTCAGGAAGTGTCGGACCAATCAGACCAAGAATATGGTGTGTGGACATTCCATGCGGCTGATTATAGCGTAGAAGATCCTTCCGGAATCAGTGACTTTTTTGTGGAAGGTCCAATTTTGGGCACATGGGACTCGAAAACTCTTAATTGGGGTAGTTTCACCATTGATTCTACTGAAGGCTATTGGTTAGGAGCTTCCGTCTCAGGCAAAATTCAATTTTTAAGTGACGAAGAATTTGCAGGCGTTGCAGGCGTTTTTGCTGACAAGAAAGCCGACAACGTATGGTACAACCTCCTCGGCGTTCGCCTCAACGGTAAGCCCTCACAGGCAGGTGTCTACATCAACAACGGTAAGAAGATTCTCGTCAAATAATCTTTTCCGTTCATACAATAAAAGAAGGATGGCTCCGCAGCTGTCCTTCTTTTATTGTTAGGGGCATGATTTCTTTTTTCGATTTTTCGAGCAATCGATTTTTCGAGCAATCGATTTTTCGAGCATTCGATTTTTCGAGCAATCGATTTTTCGAGCATTCGATCATTCGAATCTCTTTATGAATCCCTTTTATGAATCCCTTTAATCATTCCCCTTTCAACTTTCAACTATAAACTACAATCTATATCGAAATTTTTTGTATCTTTGCAAGTTAATGGGGTCGTTGGCGCAACAATGCCGTTT
>CADBML010000123.1 GCA_902795825.1 uncultured Bacteroidales bacterium | reverse complement strand
GCGAGGCGGAGGGCTTCGAAATCGCTGGCGGCGCGACGGGTGGAGAGCTTGGTGATTTCACCTTCGCTTTCGGCGCAATCGCACGAGCATTCCGATTCGCACTTGCTTTCGCATTTGCATTCGCCGGTTTCTTGGCATCCGCAGTCGCAATCCTTGCCGCAACCGCATCCGCAGGGGCATTTTTCCAACTTTTCGGCTGCCATTTCGTTGAAGTTGGGGAACTGGTTGGAGCCAAGGAGCACCTCTTTGCGGCGGGCTACGTCGGTAAGGCGTTTCTCCGAAGTGGCGTTGACGGCCTTCTGCACTTCGCCGGCATTGGCGAGAGCTACGAAACCTCCCTTATCCTCAACGTCAAGGAAGAGTTTCCAAGCTTCGTTAGCGATGCTGACCGTAAGAGTTTCGACATAATAGGAACCGCCAGCGGGGTCGACCACCTTGTCGAGATGCGACTCTTCTTTGAGGAGCAGCTGCTGGTTGCGGGCGATGCGCTCCGAGAAGTCGTCGGGAGTCTTGTAAGGAGTGTCGAACGGAGTGACGGTGATTGAATCCACGCCTGCGAGGGCTGCCGACATAGTTTCGGTCTGCGAGCGGAGCAGGTTGACGTGGGCGTCGAAGATTGTCTGGTTGAAGCGCGATGTGGTGGCATGGACGAGCATCTTGGGGGCACATTCGCAGTCGGGATTGTACTGCTTGACGATTTGAGCCCAAAGCATACGTCCGGCACGGAACTTCGCAAGCTCCATAAAGTAATTGGTGGAGATGCCCATGTTGAACTTGATGCGGCAAGCCGCTGCTGTGGGATCGACGCCGGCATCGGTGAGGAGCGTCATCAGGTCAGCACCCCAAGCGAGTGCATAGCCAAGCTCTTGGGTGATGTAAGCGCCTGCGTTGCAGAGCATATCGGAATTGACCGACAGCACACGCAAGCCTTTGACATCTTTGACAGCCTCGAGAAGAGCCTTTGCCATTTCCACCATTTTCTCCACTGGAATGGCTTTGCCTTTGGCGAGGGGGCGTTTCAGCGGGTTGAAGTCGATGGAGCCGCGGAAAGTGTCGGCGGCACCGTTTTTCTTCACATAATCGACAAGGACTTCGGCGAGGGCCACGGCCTTGCGTGGGCAGCAGGTGAAGTTAAGCTCGACTGCGGGGAGACAGATGTCCTTGAGGAGCGCGGCAACTACTTCGGCCGTGGGCTCTTCCACTTTGAAGCAAAGCGATGTGACGCCCTTGTCGAGCACTTCGAGGGCCTTTGCGTTGGCCGCCTCGGGAGTGTCGGCGATTATTTCCTGACGGACTAACCAATCATTGTCGGTCTTGATGCCGCGAACGAATGGATATTCGCCAGGGAGAGAATCGGTGGTTTTCAGGCCTTCGATGTCCTCGAGCCTGTACATAGGCTGAACATTGAAGCCTTCGTTTGTCCGCCAGACGAGTTTTTTCTCAAAAGGCACGCCTTTGAGGTCAACATCCACCTTCGCACGCCACTCTTCGGTAGACACGGGAGGGAACTGGTCGAACAATTTTTCTTTTTTGTCTGCCATGATAGGTTATTGATGATTAACGTTTTATATTGATGAAATGATTGATGAACACATTTAACCTCCGGCACAACTATGAGCGACACGGCGGCAGCGACCGCCGGATGCCACATCCGTTTTGTGCTTTTGGCGGTGCAAAGTTAATAAATTAATGTGTATTATGGAAATATTTCCGTATTTAATTCGTCTCCGCACCGAAGCATGAGGCGAAAGATCCACAATTATTCACCGTCGCTTTTCTTTTCCGACGGCTTCGGCATAGTTGAAGCGGCGGCCGTCGCTGCTGTGGATGTAGCGGGTGACGGGTGCGAACTGAGGGTTGGTAACGTCAAGATGAGGCCGGTAGTAGGGCGTGGAAAGCCCTGAAAGGCCCACCACCATGTGGGGCACGCAGTCGGTCGAGAAGGGAACATCGACAGCGGCCGCTATGCGGGCCACGCGCTCCGGATGACGGCGTTTGTATTCATCCGAACACCAGACGAAAAACGGCACATCGAAAACGCAGTGAGCCCACTCCCCCACCATGCCCTTCTCAGGCTCATGCCGGCCGTAGCAGTCGCGGTAGTCGTAAACTTCTTCGCCATGATCGGAAAAATACACAAGAAGGGCGTTCTCATTGCGGTAAACGTCGATCAGGTGCGCCACGACCGAGTCGTTGTAGAGCGTGGCATTGTCCCAATCGGCCATAAGCCGGCGGTGGCGCACATCAAGGTATGGCGCCGTTTTCGGATAATCGTCCTCGGTGAACTTGACAAAAGGCTCGACATGGGGAAAACGTTCGGAAGCGTAGATATGCTGCCCCATGAGATGAAATATGAGCAATGCGCGCGGAGGATGGTTATTCCTGTTAATGTCCTCAAACTCAAGGATGTTGTCGAGATCGTAGGCATGGCGGATGGGTGTGACTGCCGAATAGGAGTTTTTCGACAGCGATTTTTTATGCAGAAGCAGTCGGAAGGCTTTGTCGAAGTCGTCGGGGGTGGCCGATGGCGTCTGGTTGTCGCACATATTGACAAAGAAACCAGCCTTGCGGAAAAGCTGAGGGAAAAAAGGATAGTCGCTCCAGTCCTCGCCCTCGTTCGACGAGTTCATGAAGAACGTGCTCTTAAGCATCTCATTGGTGGAGCAATACGGCGAAACGGCATCGGTGAACGCGAACAGGTTGCCGCTGTCGAGCTCGGCTTTCAGGCGGGGCGTGGTCGGCAGACGGTAGCCATACACTTGGGCATGGCTTTTTATAAACGACTCGCCCAAAACGTAGATGACACAAAGCGAATCGTCAACCTCATCAGTGCCCACAGTCTCGCGGGCAACGCGCTCCACCCATTGATCCACGCGCGACATTTTGTCAGACTCTTCCTTAAAACCGTAAAGGCTGTAAATCAAGCAAGTAACCGTATTGAGAGGGTAGTTTTGGAGTATTTTGTCGCGGTAGTAGCCCGACTTGGAAAGCGGGAGAAATCCCATTAGGATGGCGACAATAAGCAACGGGGCAAGCGCATTCTTTAACCACTTGGCCACGATGCGGCTCACGAACGCCTCTATCCTCTCCTTGTTTTTCTCAACGACTATAATCGCCACAAAAAACAGCACCGCGGCGACCAAAGCCCCCACTCCTCCCCTCGACAGGGCGAATACGGAGATGAACTCTTTCGATTCGGCGGTGTTGGTCTCGATTATCTGCTGAATTGTCAGCATATTGATTTTTCGGTCGAAGACAAGCGAAAGGAACAACGACATCAGGAAAAGCGCCCAAAGGAACAGGTATGCGCCCTGCTTCGCCCATCGGCCGGAGTAGGCCACGATGTACGTAGCCACAGCCGCGAACGACAGTGTCGTGAGTAAGTCGGCTAAATACACCAGCATCCCGCCGGAATAAGGGTTGACTAAATCCTCAAAATAAGCGTTGTGGAAAACCGCAGGTCGAAGCAGCAGTATGGCGAAGACAAAGAAGGGCCACTCTAATCGTAGCGGAGCCACAATCCTGTCAATGACGCCCCACAGCCCTTTCTTCGGTTTCACATCGCCGTTTTCCATCGCCGCAAAATCTTTACTCAACCGCCTTGGGCGTCAGTTGGCGATGTTGTCGTTAACCAACGACAGGGTCAACTCCACCCTTGAAATCTCATCATCAAAAAGGCCATGGTCGGCTCCTTCCGAGTCGTATTTCTTAAACAGGGCGAACGCTTTGCGCGCTTCGGGGAAAACGCCCATTTCGCAAAGAGCCGACGCCTTATAGAACGCCGCCGACGCCAAGGCGCCCAATGCCGCCTCGTGGGTGTAGCCCGAATCGAAGTCGCCGGCGTCATACTCCAGCATTCTGTCGGCATAATAGACTGTCTCGCCGTTAATATGGTTGACCCAGAGCGATTCAATGAGCATATCTAGGCACGCCGGCTCTTCGGGACGCATATAGAAGGCTCTATATGCGTGTTCGACGGCCAACTCCTCCAACCCATCTTCAAGGCAGACGTCGGCCAGCTTCAGTTCTACAATATAGTCGGTATAATATTTCTTCTTGACCGACAAAAGCCATTTATGTGCTTTATCGTCGTTGTCGTCCAAGTCCATGAGTTCGTCTAATTTGTCATAGAAGTCATCCATCATTTCGTCGGGTATCAGCCCCACATCGGGGTCGGTGTCGCCGCGCTTAGCCATTTCGCTCATCAGCTCGAGGGAGACTATGCCATGGATCATCATCCTGACATCTTCGATTTTCACCGATGTCACATCCTCGTCGCGCCACAGCAGGTGGCTAATGGCATCTGTCATCGCCGCCTCAAAGTCGCGCAAAAGCAGCCTCGAATAGCCGCTGGCGAAAAATATATCGGCAGCCTCACCGCTGAAATCATCTTCCTCGCTAACATACTCTTCCACAAGTGCTATCACCTCCCTATAACGCTCTAGATTATATAGGCAGAACGCCATCAATACGGCTATGCGAGACGACTTGCACAGCGAGTAGGCTCGTTGGGCGTAGGCAAGCGCGCCCTCCATGTCGCCCATCCGGTCGAACACCCGCGAAATGTCAGCTATCACGTTATAATCGTCGGGGTAGCGCTCTAAGAGACCCAAAAGCCACGCTTTCTCTTCGGCGAAATTCTCCGCATCCTCATATCTTCGCAGTCTTTCGAAGTAATCTTCGCTCAGACTTATCATATTTTCGCTCATTTATACCTTGTGCTTATTCGTTTTATTTGACAAAGTTACAACCATTTTCCGAACCCGACAAAAAAAACCGCATCCCCGTCAAAAAAAATGGCTCGTTTTTTGCCACATTTTTTCCTGACATCTACATTTATTCCAAAATGTTTACTAAATTTGCGTTATAAATACCGAACTAACTGACAACCGCTATGATCGAATACGTTCTTTCCCATTTATGGCAGATGTGGGCTTTGATTTGCCTGCTGTGCCTGCTGCTCGAGCTTACGTCGGGCGACTTTTTCATTCTCTGCTTCGCCATTGGCGCCGCAGTGGCTTTGATTGCGTCGCTGTTGGGCGTGCCTTTTTTGTGGCAAATCGCCGTGTTCGCCCTCGCCTCCGTGTTGTGCCTCGCCTTCCTGCGCCCCACCCTGCTTAAGCGCATTCACAAGAATGACGAGCGCGTCAGCAACGCCGACGCCATCATCGGACGCATCGGCCGCGTCAGCGAGGACATCCCCGCCAACGGCTACGGACGTGTGGCCCTCGACGGCGACGACTGGAAAGCCGAAGCCGTCGCCGGACAGGCAATCTACGCCGGCGAACGCGTCAGAATCGTGGCCCGCGAAAGCATTATCGTCACTGTCGAGCCTGTTGAATAATCATTTTTCATCAATAACCTTAAACAGCAACTAATTATGCCCACCGACCAAATTTTCCTTATCGTCATCGGAGTCATCGTGCTCCTCGCTCTCATTATCGTCAAAAAGAGCCTCGTGATTATTCCACAATCGGAAACAAAAATCATCGAACGCCTCGGTAAATACCACGCCACCCTCCGCCCCGGCATCAACATCATCATCCCGTTTATCGACCGCGCCAAAACCATCGTGGCGATGACCAATGGCCGCTACCACTACACTAACGCCATCGACCTCCGCGAACAGGTGTATGACTTCGACAAACAAAACGTCATCACCAAAGACAACGTACAGACCCAAATCAACGCCCTACTCTACTTCCAAATCGTCGATCCTTTCAAAGCCGTTTACGAAATCAACAACCTCCCCAACGCTATCGAGAAGTTGACCCAAACCACCTTGCGTAACATCATCGGCGAACTCGAACTCGACGAAACCCTCACCTCGCGCGACACCATCAACACCAAGCTCCGCGCCGTCCTCGACGATGCCACCAACAAATGGGGCATAAAGGTGAACCGCGTAGAGCTTCAGGACATCACCCCGCCGCAGACCGTGCTTCAGGCCATGGAAAAGCAGATGCAGGCTGAACGTAACAAACGCGCCATGGTGCTCACTTCCGAAGGTCAGAAGGCTGCCGCCATTCTACAGTCGGAAGGTCAGAAGGAAGCGCGAATCAACCAGGCCGAAGCCGACAAGCAGACCGCCATTCTCCAAGCCGAAGGTGAGGCCCAGGCACGCATCCGCAAGGCCGAAGCCGAGGCAATCGCCATCGAGCGCGTCAACGAAGCCGTAGGCAAGAGCGCCAACCCCGCCCACTATCTGCTCGCGCAGAAGTACATCGCCATGCTCTCGGATGTGGCTTCGGGCGACAAGACAAAAACCGTCTATCTCCCCTACGAAGCCACCAACCTCATGGGAAGCATCGGCGGCATCAAGGATCTTTTCAAAGAACCGTAACGCCAGCCCTCGCATTGGCCGCTTTGGCGGCATTTCTGACCTTTTACGACCTAAAAATGGCGAAGCCCGATTGGAGTTTCGCCGTTTTTTTGTATCTTCGTGGGCAAAACTTTAATCTCGGTAAATATGTACACCCTTCACTTCAAAGTAACCCCGACATATTGCGACACCCGCAAACTCCTTTCGTTCAATGGAATGCTGCAGATGATGCAGGACACCGACGAACTTTGGCTCACTTCCGAGCCGAGCATCATCCGCTATTTTGAGGAAAACGACATGACCCAAGTGCTCGTGTCGCGGCAGGTGGATGTGATCCGTGTGCCCGAGTATGGCGAGAACCTCACGGTCACGTCGCGCGTCTATGAGATGAAAGGCGTCACCGGATTCCGCAACACCGTCATCTACGACGAGCGGGGCGACACCTGCTATGTCTCATGGAGCCAGGGCGCGTTTGTCGACCGCAAATCGGGCAGGCTCAAACGCGTGTCGCCCGAAGCGATCGCCACAATGACCGGCGAGACGCGCGAAGAAATGGACTACCTCGACCGACGAATCGACATCCCCGAAGTGGAGCCTTCCATTTTGCCGCCCATTGAAATCCGCCGGCACGACATCGACTACAACCTTCATGTGAACAACACCGTATATATCCGACTGGCACTCGAACTGCTGCCCCCAACGTTCGAGGTGGAGCGCATGCGCGTGGAGCATAAAGTGCCGGCACACTTCGGCGACGTGTTCGAACCGCGCGTTTACGACCTCTCCGGCCGAGTGGTCGTTGTCCTATCCGTCAACGACACACCCGCCGCCGTCATCGAATTCACCGGCAACTGACACCGACAGCCATCTCATAGCCTTTAGCCAATGCAAAATTTGGCTCCGCAACGGAATGATATTAGACAGACGAACGTTTAGGATTTGCGAGGGGCAAGACAACAAAGGACAACATAAATCAACACAAACAACAGTCTATTGGGCCGTTTTTATAGTCCGATAGTCCGAATAGAACGAGCAGTCCGCGTTGTCAGAGTGACGGTCGTTGTTGTTTGGTTTTGACATAAATTCCCATAAATTAAGGCCCACTGGTAAATTCATGTGTTTTAATTTTAACAACAACAATAAAGGCAATTTATAGAAATCCCCGATAGGGATATTATTCGACTTAGTTCTAGTTCATTGCCATTGTGAACGTTATTATTTGGACAGGGTACAGGGAATATGTATATGTTCCGTCGTCGTGGCATTTTTTTTTATTCGGCGACACAGGTTTATGCAAGTGATTCTAAATTAATCACAAACTAATGGATAATTAATGAAAATTCATATTAAAGACCTCCCGTCTCAAAGCAAACATTTAACTGTTGTTCTCGTTGTCAGCAAGTTGTTTCCGTTGTCTTATTTAATTCACACGGAGCTGAATTTTTGCGGTTTTGGGTAATTTTCCGTAAATTTGCGGTCAGTTTCCGTATCGCTCATTATCCGCAAAGCAGTGAAATCTCCCATTCAGACACATTTCCAACGCGACCGCGCCACTTCCGACAAAATGAACGGTTGGCTCGCACTGAGCCCGATCTTCGTTTTCTTGGGCGTGTATCTCGTCACGTCGATTGTGGTCAACGACTTCTATAGCGTGCCCATCACGGCGGCGTTCGTCATCGCCACGGTATATGCCATGCTTATCACCCGCCGCTACGAGAAACTCGACCGTATGCTCGACATCTTCTCGGAAGGTGCGTCGAACCGCAATGTACTGATAATGATATGGATATTCGTGCTCGCCGGAGCGTTTGCCACCACCTCGAAGGAGATGGGGGCTATCGACGCTACTGTCAATTTCGCCCTTTGGGCTTTGCCGGGCAACCTCATCTATGCCGGCCTGTTCTTCGCCGCCTGCTTCATTTCGATGGCCATCGGCACCAGCGTGGGCACAATCGTGGCACTCGTCCCGATCGCCGCCGGCCTCTCCGAGCAGTTGGGAATCAGCGCCGCGTTCACTACGGCAATAATCGTGGGCGGCTCGTTCTTCGGCGACAACCTGTCGTTCATCTCCGACACCACCATCGCCGCCACACAGACGCAAGGGTGCTCCATGCGCGACAAATTCCGCGTCAACATCATGATTGCCGGACCGGCCGCAGTCATCGTGGGCGGAATCTACGTCTATATGGGCTTGTCGTCATCGGCGGCCGTGCCTGAAGTGGGCAGTATCGAATGGATGAAAATCGTGCCTTATCTGCTCGCTATCGGGCTGGCTTTGGGCGGCATGAATGTGATCGGGGTGCTTTGCGTGGGCGTGATAGCCAACGGCGTGATCGGCATCGCCGCCGGCGACTTCACGTGGGTTAGCTGGCTCGCGTCGGTGGGAAACGGCATCAAGGAAATGGGCGAACTGATCATCGTCACGATGCTCGCCGGCGGACTGCTCGAACTCATCCGCTACAACGGCGGACTGAATTTCATCATCAAAGCTTTGACCCGAAGGGTGAAAGGCAAGCGCGGCGCGGAATTTGCCGTGGCGTCGCTCGCCGCCCTCGCTAACCTTTGCACCGCCAACAACACCATCGCCATCCTGACGACCGGCCCTATCGCGCGCGACATTTCCGAATCTTACAGCCTGGATTCGCGTAAAACGGCATCGCTTCTCGACACAGCCTCCTGTCTCGTTCAAGGCATTATCCCCTACGGGGCGCAACTGCTTATGGCCTCGACGCTTGCCGGGGTCTCGGCCATGTCAATCATCGGCGGGCTGTATTATCCGCTCACGCTGGGAGCTGTGGCGATTGCCTCGATTCTCTTCCGTTTTCCTAAAAAATATTCCTGACAAAATAAACCATAGCCAATCATTCAAGTCAAACAGTTGAAGAAATAAAACAAAATAACAATGAAAAGATCCATAATAGCATTAACCCTCGCTGTCGCCGTCGCATCAGCCTCGGCCGCCGACAATGCCAGTACAAAAGAAAACGCCATCACAAAAGAAAAAGACGGCACCGTCATCGTCAACACCACGACGATAGCCGCCGACGTGAAAGGATTCAAAGGCCCCACCCCCCTGAAAATCCACATTAAGAAGGGCAAAGTAGTGAAAGTGGAAGCCCTGCCCAACAAGGAAACGCCACGATACTTCAAAAAAGTCAAAGACAGCGGAATGCTTGAAAAATGGAACGGCAAGAAAGTGGCGAAGGCCAAAGCCCTGAGGGTTGACGGAGTCACCGGCGCCACCTACTCGTCGAACGCCGTCAAAGAGAACGTGGTCCGCGGCCTCAACTACTACGAGAAGAATAAATAATCCACGTTCAGCATTCCCGACATTCGGACAACCACCGGCTGACACTATTTCGCGCCTTTGCGGCGGTTGCAGTCACGGCAGAGCATCTGGCAGTTTTCAATAACGGTTTTCCCCCCGTCGCGCCACGGAGTGATGTGGTCGCCCTCCATCTGCTCGTATTCAAAATGCTCGCCTCGATGCGGACAGTTGGGATTTGCGCAAATACCGCCCTGCTTTTCATAGACAGCCAATTTGATGTCGACGGGAAAAGCCCGAAGTCCGAGATAATGCTCGTCGCGCGTCAACACATAAGGGCAGATGCCGTGTTTCTTCTCTACCTCACTATCAATTATCAAACGACCGATTTCTGCATCTAACGCGTTGCGGTCGTAGGTTTTTTCATGGTAGCGGTCGTAAAGTGCGCCCCAATCCACACCTTTCATTATCTTCTTCCGACGGCTTACATTGAACGTGGCGTTCACCCACGTTACTACCGCCACGAAATATTGCCACAGTTGCGATGCGTTTGGCTCGTGTTGATTCAATGCCATATACTCCTCGATAGTGAAACGATGTTGAGGTGTGGATTTCGCACGTGCCAACCACAAAAGGACCGTTTCAAGCAAATCTTGACGAATTGGCGAACCGTTCATTAAGTCTTTTGCCATCTGACTGGCGGG
>CADBML010000122.1 GCA_902795825.1 uncultured Bacteroidales bacterium | reverse complement strand
AGGATTATATTCGAATCTGCTTGACAGTCACTCGGTCACAATGCCCGCATTGCTCCCTCGTTCCCGCCAAGCATCTTCAAAATATCATCTCTGAATTTCCTGAAAGGCAATTTATAGAAATCCCTAAAAACGATACAACGATGAAATCAAAGAAACTGATACTTGCCATAATAGCGATAATCGCAGTGGTAGCGCTGCTGTTTGTGTTCATTCCCAGTTTGCGGGGCATATTCGGCGGCGGCACGTCGGGCGAAGACGACCGAGTACAGAAAATCGTCGATGCCGCCCGCGCGGAGGAGGACTCGGTGTTTCACGTGTTTATCGACAACGACGCGGCCCGTTTTTTCACGCCGAAGAACGACCCCGCTTATTTCGACGATTTCTTCGTGATGCTCGATTCGGCGAAAACCACCCCCGTGCGCGTCACCTACTACGGCGACTCGCAGATTGAAATCGACCGCTTCTCGTGTACACTCCGCGAGACGCTTCAGTCGCGTTTTGGTGGCGGTGGTATAGGCTATGTGCCGTTCAAGAACGTCGGCACTTACACATCGACTACATCCGTGTCGCCGGTTCCCGCCACGACCCACGCCTATGGCACCCCCGACATGAAAGGCTCCGGCGACAACTACGGAATGGCGGCGATGGCATCGCCTCTCGGCGGCGGCGTCACTCTCCGAGTTTCGACCACCAAGGCCGAAGCCTACGCCCATAGCCACGATTTCACCCGTTTCACCGTCATGGGACGCGGCAACTTCAGCATCTCGGCCTGCGGAAAGACGGCCAGCGTCAGTTCGCCCGGCAAAGCCTCGCGCGCCACGGTCGTTTTCCCCGCCACAACCGAAGCGGCAGTCAGCGTCAGCGGTTCGGGCACGCTTTACGGCGTTCTCGTCGATGGCGACAACGGCGTGGCGGTAGATAATATCCCGATGCGCGGCTGCTCCGGCACGATTTTCCGCACAATCAACGCCGACAACCTCCGCGAGCACTATTCGGCTTGCAACGTGGGGTTGATCGTCATGCAATACGGCGGGAACGTCATGCCATATATCAAAGAAGGTCAGTCGCTTGAGAACTATGCCGCAAACCTCGGCAAACAGATAGCCTATCTTCACGAGATTTCCCCGAAGTCGAAAATCCTCTTCGTCGGACCGTCGGATATGGCAACTCGCAAGAGCGGCGCGTGGGTCACATATCCCGTCCTGCCGCAGGTGGTCGAGGCTATAAAGAAAGTGGCGAACGAGAACGACGCGGCGTATTGGGACATTTACGGCGTGATGGGCGGACAGAACTCGATGTCGAAATGGGTCAGCGAGAATCTGGCAGGCCCCGACCGCATCCACTTCACCAAGAAAGGCGCGGAAAAAGTGGCTCAGCAGCTTTCCGACGCATTGATGCACTATTACGACTACTACAAGTGGCGCACGTCGCCCATCGACGTCGATAAATACCTCCGAGCCGACAGCATCCGTCAGGCCGAAGCTGCCGCTTTGAAACCGCAAAAGTAGAAACCGCAGAATGAAAAAGATAATAATAATATTGCTTGCGATAGGGGCGGGGCTTTCGGCGATGCAGGGCGTGAACCGCCAGCGCATTTTCGACCGTGTGTATGGCCGAGGCACCAGCGAGCCTTTCCGAAAAATTTATGTCGAAAACGACTCCAACTGTGTGGTGAATTTTGAGGAAAATGTGCTTGAGTTCCCTTTCGACAAGGAAAATCTGGAAATATTCTTCAATAAGCTCGACCGCCTCTTGACGCGCCATGAGGGCCATGTGACGCTGTGGCATGTGGGAGGGTCGCACGTGCAGGGCGATATGTTTTCCCACAGGATGAGGACAAACTTTTCCACGCTTGTGCCCGGCATCGTCGGCAACCGCGGGATGCTGTTCCCCTTCTCGATGGCTCGCACCAACTACGACCGCAACTATCACATGACATATACCGGCCACTGGAGCACCGACCGCAACATCAGCCGCAACCTTTCGCTGCGGTTGGGACTTGCGGGCATCGCCGCACAGACATCCGACTCCATTTCGTCAATCACCCTCAACCTCAATGTGGGCAAGTTCCCCACATGGAAGTTCGACCGCCTGCGGATTCTTGGCTACTCGTCGAGCGAGGTGGAAATGTGGAGTGAAGACCGCCACGGACGAGTGGCGTATCCCTTCCACGACCTCGACAACGACACTTACACCTTCGACTACAACGAATACAACGACTCCATAACGGTGTATTTCGCGCTTCAGCGCGGAGAGACATTCACCCTCACCGGCGTTGAACCAATCAATACGGCTCCGGGCATCAGCTACTATTCGTCGGGCATCAACGGCGCCGCGGCAGGGTCGTGGCTCCGCTGTCAGGACCTCGAACGCGACCTCTCCCTCATCAAGCCCGACGTTGCCATCTGGGCGATAGGCATCAACGACGCCGCCGTGCCTTCGAGCAAGTTCGACGAAGACGTGTTTATGCGAAACTACCGCAAACTGATCAACAAAGTCAACCGAGTGTCGCCTGACTGCCTGCACATATTCATCACCAACAACGACACATATCGCAACGGGTCGGCCAACGTCAATGCCGAAACCGTCGATGAGGCTTTCCGCAACCTCGCCATCGAATACAACGGATGCATCTGGAACGTGTATGAAATCATGGGCGGACTGGGCTCCTCGACGCGCTGGCGCTCTGTGGGACTTATGCAGGGCGACCGAATCCATTTCACTCGGCTGGGCTACGAGCTTCTCGGCGACCTCCTTTTCAATGCGATAATGAAAGAATATATGAATCAGTAAGTTTCATCTTTAACAATGGATTTTTCCCTAATAGGCTCATTTCTATATCGCGTGTTCGCATTCGACGAAAATTCGCCGCTGTTGTTCACCCAGTTCTATTTTTGGGCTTTCTTCGCAATCGTATATGCCATCTTCAGCCGAATAGCCAGCCGTCAGCATCTTCGCAACGCATATCTCTTTTTCGTCAGCCTCTTTTTCTACTATAAGACAAGCGGGCTTTTTGTGCTTATACTTATTTTTGTCACCTGTTCCGACTTCCTTATAGCGCAGAGGGTGCACCGTGCGCCGACGGAGCTGAAAAAACGGATATGGCTTATCACGAGCGTCACAATCGACCTTTTCCTGCTCTGCTATTTCAAGTATGCCTATTTCATCACCGATATGGTGAACGACATTTTCGGCACCGAATTGCAGGTGTATGATATGTTTGCCGCCGTAGGCAACACTCTGACCGGCAGCACGATGTTCCGCGTGGATCAGATAGTGCTTCCGGTGGGAATATCGTTCTTTACCTTCCAGGTGATTTCCTACTCTATGGACGTGTATAAGGGGAAAATCAAGCCAGTGACGAATATTCTCGACTTCGGCTTTTACGTCACATTCTTCCCTCAACTCGTGGCGGGTCCCATCGTCAGGGCAAGCGAGTTTATCCCACAGCTCTATAAGAAATACTTCTTGTCGCGCCGCCAGTTCGGGATAGCCGTGTTTTGGATTCTGAACGGCTTAATAAAGAAAATAGTTCTCAGCGACTACATCGCCGTCAACTTCATCGACCGTGTGTTCGACAACCCGCTGCTGTTTACCGGATTCGAGAATTTCACCGCGCTGTTCGGCTATTCGTTGCAGGTGTATGCCGACTTCTCGGGCTATACCGACATCGCCATCGGCCTTGCCATGCTGATGGGCTTCTACCTGCCCACCAACTTCAATTCGCCATATAAGGCTCAAAATGCGTCGAACTTCTGGAAACGGTGGCATATTTCGCTTTCGAAATGGTTGCAGACATATTTGTATATTCCGCTCGGCGGCAACCGCAACGCCTCGTTCGGAACCTACTTCTGGATTATACTCATTTCCATCATAGCGCTTATCCTGACGGGAAGCCTTTGGGCCACGTTTGTAATCCTCGGCATCGCCGCCGTCGTGATTTACTCCGCCAGCCGTTTCCCCGAACGGAAAAAGAAAATCATCGCCAACCTCAACAGATTTATCACGATGCTCCTCGGCGGCATCTGGCACGGCGCGAGCTGGAATTTCATGATTTGGGGCGGCTTGAACGGTGTCGGCATGCTTATATATCTTTATTGGAAAGATATGCCCTGGGAACGCCGCATCATGCTCCTCACCGCCACTCTCGGACTGCTGCTCACTTGTGTGCTCGCCACCCACGAGCCAGTGTTCAATATGCTGTTCGTGTGGCTATCCGTGGTGGCTGTCGGCTCGATTGTGCGCTTTGTCTATCATAAAATAGGCGGCACTCGTCCGTTTGCGCATGTGGCATCGACTTGGGCCATAGCCCAGACTTTTGTGTTCATCACATTTACCCGCCTTTTCTTCCGCTCGGGTTCGAATCTCGACCCCGCGACGGCCAACGAAACAGCTTGGAACACAGCGAAAAATATGGTGAATCAAATCGGCTCGGTATGGAATCTCGAAGTTATCCCAAATATCATTGCCGAGTATAAGTCGGTGTTCCTGCTCATTGTGCTTGGCATGGTGATCCACTGGCTTCCCGACAGGTTGAAACGCCGCTATCGCCTGACTTTCGCGTCATTGCCCATCCCCGTGATTATCGGCGCGTGTGTGCTGACGGTATTCGTCATCTACCAGTTTATCACAGCCGACCTTCAGGCGTTTATTTACTTCCAGTTCTGACGTAGGGGAGCGGCACGGATTTGTTTCGTTCCGACACGTGTTTTTTCGGAAAAATGTGAAAAATCGCTTGAAAAAAGCCGGAAAAATGTGGGAATTTGCTTGAAAAAAGCCGGAAAAATGTGAAAATTATAAAGTAATTTGCTGGTAATTAGTCATTTGATAGTTCTCGCTCTTTAGGGTATATATTATGGGGCTTTCTATAAATTCCCCGTTCAAAATGATTTCAAAACAAACAGTAACGACAATGAACTCTTTCGTAAATTCAGGATTATATTT
>CADBML010000121.1 GCA_902795825.1 uncultured Bacteroidales bacterium | reverse complement strand
CGACGCCTGATCGAAAAGGCGCGTGGTGGAGCGCACATATTTCGGAGTCGGTGTGCTCACGCCTTCACTCTCGTCGGCATTGTAGGCAAACAGGTCGGCATCCTCAAAGCCTTCCGAAAGCGATCCTTCCTTATCGGCTGCAACATCCTTCGCCACAAACGACACTTCATATTTCGAGTCGAGAGGGAGGTTTTCCTTATCGCGCAGTCCGGTGTTGACCTCCACGCGGTACGCCTCGCCAGGTGTCAAGTCGTTGGTGAGTGCAAGCAATATGTTGCCATACTTGTTCGACAGTTTGTTGAACGACGACGAACGGCGGTTTATCGCCACTTCGTTGTTGCTTGAGTCATAGACTTTCACTTCGTCGTAGAGGTTCGAAGCATCCACTTCGTTGTCGAATCTCACTTCAATCACGGGCGACTTGTAATGGATTTCACCATTCTGTGATGGATAGGAGTCGATTACCGTCATTCGGTCGCGTCCCTTAGTTGTGAACGAAAATTCCAGCGAATTTTGAAGGTGGGAATTCGAATAATTCGGGTCGGCGGTCTTGGCTGTGTTGGCCACGCGAACGGTGTAGGTCACATCCTTCTCCAACGACACGTTGGGCACAAACGAAGCCTTGCGGAAGGAGTTGTCGTATTCGAAATAGCCTTCCACCACAGGTGTAATCGAGAATGCCTCCTCGAATGATTTCTCGTCGATGTCGGTATTAAACGTGAACTCCACCCTCGAAGAGCAGCTGACGGTCTCGTCGCCGGAGGTGTTGGGCGAATAGCCGGTGATTTCGAGCGGAAATTCCCGTTTCATCACAAGGGGCACATCCTGATAAGTGACCTCATTGGCCACCACAGTCACCGTGCGCTGGTCGGTATAGTATCCGTCGAGCGACGTGCGGATTGTGTAAGTGCCGGGCGTGACGTTGCGGAACACGAACACCCCGTTGTAGTCGTTGTCAGTAGTGCGCTTCTGCACCACGTTTCCGCCGGCATCGACAAGCTCGATGTAAGCGCCGTTAAGGGCGGCATTCGTGTCGCGCTCGAAGGTGTGGAATGTGCTGAGGAACGGATAATACCATGTGCGAAGGTTGTGGTTGTCGTAGATGACGCCTGCCACGTTGCCGGTGACAAACCGTTCGGAAGCGTTGACAAACTCGAGCACTGTCTTGGCGAAGTGCCATGCCTCGAGCCATCGGAAGTCGTCGTTCATAAGCCGGTGGGCTTCTGGACGATGCTCGTGGTTACTGCCTTCTGAAAGCAGTCCGGGCACCCATAGAGGACGAAGCACTCCGAGACCATTGGTATATACACCATAGTAGAACGTAAGGTCGCCAATCACATAGCGGTTCTCGCGGGTCCACACCGACAGTTTGCTGGAGTGCAGGTTGTCCCACAGGTAATTCGAAAGCGTAACGCTCGATGTGAAACGTGGCACTCCGCGTGAGTTCTCTCGATAAATGGTCAACGGTGTGTTGCAGTCTTCTCCCGCATTGGAGTGGATTGAGAAGAACACGTTGGCATTCCAGTTATTTGCCTCGTTCGCGATACTCGAGAGATAGCGGTCGTCGGCGGTGGTGTTCTTCACTCGCGACATCTTGGTTTGAAATCCGAGCGAGTCGAGAATGTATTTGAGGTGGAGACCTTTGTAGAGGTTGCTGGTTGATTCCCAATAGCCGGCAGTGTCGCCGCTGGCGTAGGGATAAATCTGAAGCGGACGGTCGTCGGAATCATATCCGCCATGTCCGGGGTTGATATACACTTTCACATCCTTGGGGTTGACGGCATTAACAACACCGACACCCATGATTGCCAAAGTCAACAACAACAACAACTTTTTCATAACAATCAACGGATTACGAGGTTAGTGATATACATTTTGCCGTCGAGGGTGGAATATGCCATCTGGCGAGTTGCGGGGCACACGCTCATTTCGGTGGCCACGACATCGTCGGGAGTGAGCGTGGTCGATTTTGCCGACGAGATTTCAACGGCATCGATGCGCGATGCGAGAATCCCGTAGCCGTCGTCCTTAGTGACCACAATCGTCACAATATCGTCGTTGACCCATTGGGGATAAGCTCCACGTGGGGCGATTTTTACGGCGTCGGAGCCGTCAATGCCGCACACATAGATTCCCAAAAAAGGCTCGGAGAAAAGGATGCGTTTGCCGTCGGGCGACAGCGACGCCCATTCGTAAGTATAGCTGTCGGAAAGCGGCTTTATTTCCTTCTGCTCCATTCCGTCGAAAACGCTGATGGTCTCGAAATTGCTGGCCACGAAACGGGCATTGTTTCCGTTCGTACCCGCCACAAATCCTTTCGGCGAACGCACGCGCACCGCTTTTGCGTCGGCGGCGACAACAATCCGCTCGAGTGTGGGCTTAAGAAGCTGTTTGCTCTTGCCTGTGGTAAACTCGTAGCTGACGAGGTCGCGATAGACGAGGTTATCCTTAAACGACGCACGGCGGAAGAATACTTTCCCGCCGTCGGGCGAGAAAACGGGGTTGAAGCCGGCCGCCAACGAGGTGTCGATGACTGTGACTTCGCCCGAGGCAATGTCGAGCGATTTCAGACCCGTGAAATTTTCGGTGCTGAAAAGCATGCGGCTGCCGTCGGGGCTGAACATCGGATTCGACACTCCGTCGCCGATTTCCAACTTTCGCGTACCCTCACATACGACATCAGCGGCCGAAGCCGTTGATGCCAATGCGAGAAGTGCGATAAATATCGCTTTTTTCATTTCGGGTAAATTAGTGTTTGATAATGACCTTTTGGGTGACTTTCTTGCCGGCAACATTGACGCGGGCAAGGTAAGCGCCTGCGGGAATTTCGCTGACATTGAGCACGTTGCCTTGGGCTTTTGCCACAACCGCACCGTTCATGTTCAAAAGTTCGATGTCCTCAATCCACACCACTGCGTTAGCGATAAGATAGTCGCTCGCGGGGTTGGGATAAATTGAGAAGTCGGCGACATCGGCCGCGACTGATTCCACTCCGTCGTCGCCAATGAGATTGATATTGTCAATCATGATTTCGCCCGTCTGACCCATCGGTGAAGGTGTCTGGATAATCTTGAGTCCTTTCACATGATAGGTGTTTTCGCCCTCAAGCACTGTCAAAGGCACATCGAAATATTTCCATCCGAGGAAGTCGAGGTCGCAAACTTTGGCGAACTTGGTGTCGTTGTCGGAAGCCATTTGGATGTAAAGCTCATTGTTTGAGAGGTCGCCGTTGACGTGAACGCCCAAGCGGTTCTCGTGAGTTGCGCCCATTTCGGTCGATTCCGAGCGTGCCCAAAGGATTTCGCCGCCCTCCTGGCCTGTAAACGAATAGGTGAACAATCCGCAAGCATCGCCAAAGAGTTTCTTAGCGGTATTCTTCGACACTTTGTTCGATGCCACGTTCGACGAGTTTTCCTCATCAATCGCATAGATTGAAGGATCGTCCATCGACTCCATTTGCAATTCCGGCTTATCGGCGCCGGCATCGACGGCTGTGAATTTCAGCGAAAGTCCGCTTTGGAGGGTGATGCCATCCTTGTCGGCTATTTCTGGCGACAGCGTGAGGGTGTACTCCTCGCCGACGGTGAGATCCTTCACAAACGGAATGCGGAAGAAGCCGTAGGGGCTGCCTGCCTTACTATACTTCAGGCCGCGGTTGTTGAGCTGGACAGAATTACCGTGGGAATCCACAACGCTCACCTGTTTCAGAATCGGGGTGACGTTAGGCAATTTGTCAAAACGGAATTCGATGGCAGCGTCCTTATAGTGGATTGTGCCGCCGTCTTTGATTGACTGACCGATGATTTCCATGAAGTTGCGGTCGTTGGTGAAGAAGTTAAACGAGAAGGGGTTTTCCATCTTCATTCCGCCGGCGTGCTCCGCTTCGGTGGAGATTGTCACATGATAGTTGGTCGAAACGTCGTAACGGTCCTTCGGGGTGAACACCATTCGGTAATTGAAGTCTTCCCATGCGAAGTTGCCCTCCACAGCCGGCTCGATTGAGAATGCTTTTTCGGTGGCTTCCTGGTCCATGTCCCAGTTGAAGTTAAACACGAGTGGAGTGTTGCAGAGAACGGGTTCGTCACCATCGTTCCATACGGGCGCGTAGCTGACGACTTCGGGAGGAGTCAAGCGTTGCTTCTTCATCTTCATCGTGCAGTAGGTAATCTCGTTGGGCTTGACGGTGATGGCCTGCTCAGAGTCGAAGTGGGTCGGGATGGAGGCCTTGACCACATAGTTGCCGGGCTGGACATTCTTGAAGAAATAGAATCCGTTGAAAAGGTCGTCGGTGTGATAGGTTTGTACCACCGTAGATTTGTCGGCAGTCAGAAGCTCTACCGTACAGCCTTTTATCGGGTCGAGAAGGTCGGTTTGGAAAGCCTTGAAGCCTTCGCGGAGGTCGCGGGGAACACGCTCGTCGATGAGAAGACCCGAAACGTGGCCGATGGTCGGCTTGTCGGAATCGGCGAAGTTGAAGTATTGTTCTACGGCTTTCGAGAAGTGCCACCCTTCCTGCCAGCAGAACTCGCGGTTGAGGAGGCGGTAAAGCTCAGGGATATAGTCGTGGAACGAACCTTCGGAAAGCATTCCGGGAATGCCGAGGCGGCGAAGCACACCAAGACCGGACTTATAGCTCCAAGCGGTGTAGAACGACCAGTCGCCACGCACCTGATAGGAGTTTGTCCAGACGGTGGATTGGTTCGACATCAGAATCGGAGCGAGGGTTTTACCGATTTGCATCGAGCCTGGAACGGCCTCGTCTTCCTCGCCGTGGGCAGCGCCCTTACCTTCGTCCCATCCGCGATAGAGCATCAGCGGGAAGTTGACGCGCGATGTGGTGCCGGTGGCGTTGGAGTGAATCGAGAAAAAGATGTCGGCGCCCCATTGCGTTGCGGCGCGACCGATTGATTCGAGTGGCAGGTCGTCCTCCGTGCGGTTCTGTACGCGCGACATATTGACGGTGATGCCGGGCCAGCTGTCCCAAAGGATTTGACGAAGGGCAAGACCCTTGAACAGATTCGACTTTGATTCGGCGAAAGTCATGGTGTCGCCATTGGTGAAGGGATAGACGTAGATGACTCGGTCGTCGGAGTCGTACCCGCCGTGGCCAGGATTGATATATACTTTCAGCGAACTCGGAGTAACGGCGAAAAGTGAAACTGCGAAAAGCAGCATTGCCGAGAATGAGAATATCTTTTTCATTTTTCAGTTCCTCCTAATTATTTGTTAATGTTAATTTTCATTTCGTAGAGAAGTCCATCAACGGTGGCGTAGATAATGCGGCTGTTGTTGATGTCGGCGGCGGGCGACATTGTCATCGATTCGGGAGCGGTCAGGGCTTGCGAAGCGGAGCCGTCGGCGCGGTTGATGACAAGTTGCGACGAGTGGAGTTGATGGCCGTCGTCGGTGGTGAGTTGGGTGACGATAAAGTCGTTGCCATACCACGACGGGGCTTCATATCGGCGGTTGTCGAGGTGGGCAAGGATGTTGCCTTCGAGGTCGGTGACATAAACGCCTTTACCTGCGGCAACGAAAGCCACTTTCGTGCAGTCGGGGCTGAGCGTCGGCCAAAGATAGCCGGCATAAGCCTCTACGGGCGAGTATTCGTGGTCGATGCCGTTGCGGGTGATGATGAGGCGAGAGTCCTCGACACGCACTGCCACTCCGACTGTGCCTTTCTTCAGCGACTTCTTATCGGTGTTGACTCTGAAGCCCTTGACATCGACAGCCGGACGGCGCACGAGGCGCATCTCATCCGTCAGCGACTCCACTTCGCCTTTACTGATGTCGTATTTTTTCAGTTGACGCATTTTCAGGTGGTCAACGCCGTCGCGCTCGGTGACGAAATAAATTTCGCGCGAGTCGGGAGTGAAGAGAGCGTCGAATCCCGAGCGGTCGTCTTTAGCCACTAATGTGACTTCGCCGGTAGAGAAATCGAGCATGCGGAGATTGGAGTAATTGGCTGCACAGAACAGGAGCTTGGTGCCGTCGGGGCTGACGACAGGACTGTTCATGTCGGTCTCTACTCCCTTCAGAATGGGGGTGGTCGAAACCACTGTGGCTATCTGCGCATTCGCTGATGCGACAAGAGCCAACGATAACAAAATCAATGTCTTTCTCATGAGATATATCTGTTTATGTTTCTTGTTTCCTTGTTAATGGGATTTCTATAGGGGATTTCTATAAATTGTCTTTCGGGAAATTCAGAGAGAATATTAGGAAGATAGTTGACGGGAGCGAGGGAGCAATGCGGGCAT
>CADBML010000120.1 GCA_902795825.1 uncultured Bacteroidales bacterium | reverse complement strand
GAGTACGAGAATACTCTCGTGGCGCAATAGTTAGCGCGTCTGTCTTATACACAGTAGGTTGCAGGTGCAAGTCCTGCCGAGAGTACTAACATAGGGTATGGGTCTGCTTGGTGTGGACACCTGACTGTCACTCAGGAAAAACAGGTCGGTTCGAATCCGATATGCCCTGCAAAACATAGGGTATAGGTCAAACGGTTAAGATGTCGCCTTGTCACGGCGCACGGAGCGGGTTCAACTCCCGTATACCCTGCAAATGGCGTTATTCCTCTTTTCTTTGGTGGTATTTGTTTTTGACTTGGAGTGGTCTAGACACTCAACTAGCAATGTTGAACTTTTGTCTAAACCACCCTTCGTGTGGAAAAAATTTGCTCACTTTCGCCTTGGTTATGGAAAATTTTATCCCATTTGCGGTGTTCGTATGGAAAAAATTGCTACTTTTGCGGTGCAAATGCAATTATCGGAGTCGATTAATTACCGCGGATTAAAACCGCACGCCCGCGATAAGAGAGAAATCGTAAATGGCGCTGCGGAAGCGGTTGCTGCCGGTGTTGAAGAGGTGGGTGTTGATGCTGCCTTGCAGGCTGGCGAAGAAGAGATTGTTGTTGTAGGCCAGCCCGACGCGCGGTTTGGCGTTAAGAGCCCAGAACGTATTGCCGCCGTCGGTCAACGATTTGGTATTGGCATGTTTGACGCCGGTGTATAATAGCATTGTTGCATTCAGCAAGAAGTGGCGGCCGAGGACCGCGTTATAGCCATAGCCAGCGTTGGCACTATAGTCGGTATAGTTGAACAGACATTGCTCTTCGTTGGTAACGACGGAATCGTCATCGAAAAGTATTTCTGGCAATTCTTTGGGATTGGCGTTAAACGACTGGTGACTGACGCTGAAGCCGGCAAAAAACGAGCCGGCATTGCGGATTTGCTGCAGCGAATTACTGTAAGCGGCCGATTGCGCGTATCGCTTGTTGTTAAAGAAATAATAGGCGTCAATCCCCCAAGAGCGTCGGGCGAGGCCCGGAAAATCGCGCCAACGGAACTTTTCTTTGTTGTCGGGAACAATCGTGATGTCCATGTCGCCGCTGTTGAGTATTCTGTAGAAATCAATCGAGAAACGTGCGCACGTCAGGCCGATGTTGAATTTTTTGCTTCGCGGACGCACGCCATTGATTTGGTCAAATCCGAATTGATATCCTACTGAAAGACCTAGTAGCGACACGTAAGCTCCAACGCTATTGGTGCTCGAGCTATAGAATTCAAAAGTGATGTCATCGATGCGGCAGTCGTAATTGTCAAACCAGCAGTTGCCTTTTAGGCTCACTTTCAGTTTTTTGCCGAAGCCTTTGACGTAACAGCTGTCGTACTCATTGACTGCGCGCTTGACCCGCTTGAACGTTCGCCACCCCCACCTGACTGCTTTCGGGTAAGCGATGCTGTCGTTTTCCGGATCGAATTTACCATGTTTTATGGCTCCTCTTATCCACCCTATTGAGTCTTGCTGCACAGCCGTCGGCGTTATTTCAATCTCCTGCGCCATTGCGGTGATATTAATAGCCATTACGGCCAAAATTATAAAAATCGCTCTCATGTTCATCGCTCCCATTATTAAGCTGATTCCTTTAAATTTCCTGGAAGGGCTCATTGTTATTACCGTTTATTTTGACATCCTTTGAACGTGGAATTCATAGAAAGCCCATTAAAAGTCAAAACCGAGGGATACAAGAAAATTCACGCGCCTGCCGTGGCTGTTCCACCCGATGACAGCGCCAAGCGGGCCGACAATGCCGCTATTGTAGAAATATCCAACATTCGCGCCCCACAAAACGTCGTCATCGAAGAGATGTTTCAAATCATCGTTTTGCTCAGCCACGCTGCCCTCAACCACCAGATAATGCCTGCCTTTGAGACATTGTTGCAGCCGTAGAGAGGCGCTCACGAATTTACTTTTGAAAAACTCCGCATGGCCGAGTCCTGCGAGAGGCAACTGTTGAGGCATATACTTGCCGAAGCTCATGCCCCCCACCACATTGCCCGCCATTACCGGCAAATCGTCGCCGAAGAGAAGCCGTCCTTGAATTTGAGGCTGGATGTGAGTGGTTGACGACAATGGCAGGGTTGCGCGGAACATTGCGGTGAAAGCGCCAAAGCCACTATGACCTTTCCAACTGGCGAAATTGTCGGTGCAATACTCATACATGGCTTCTGCCCTGACTCCTCTGGTGGTGAAATAATGATTGTTTTCGTTGCTGTAGCGAAGGCGGGCATGATAGTTGAAATAATGCTCGTTGGGTAAGAAGCGCATCTCGCTATAATCGCTACTCAGGCCCTTGAAATGATGAAAGTGATCCCAGCCCGCTCCTATTTCTAAGTCGAAATTGACTATGTCGAGCGAGAACAGTTTCACGTTGGCTCGTTGATGCAGGTAGGAGAAGTTGTCGCTTCGACGCCCTCGGGTGTAGAAATCGCTATTCTTGTACCATATCTCGTAGTTTGCCCCAAACCTCTTGAATGACGCAGACTCCATCTCATATCCGATTCTCAACATCGAGCGCCGCCCTAAACGCAGGGTCAAGTCGAGCTCCTTATTGTGATTGCCCGCAAGGAAATAGCGCGCGCCAAATTGAGCTGCCATAAGTTCCTCATTGTCAAAACGCAGCCCGACGGCTGCCTCCAATGTGTTTGGCTTATGATTGTGGTTCAACCCTTTGGGCTCGTGCAGAATCTGCCGCAGACTGTCGAGGTTGCGAAGATGGACGCTATAGTCGCGGATGGAATCGCCCACGGCTTGCGCCTTGAGCGACATGATGCGGTCCATTCTCATTCGCGTGGCCTTTTCGCCTCGCGCCATCAGTGTGTCGAGGGCATGTGATGAGAAACTGCCACTTGAGAAACCGCGGACCGGCACCCTGATGACCAAATCACAATAATCCTCGTTCTTGCGCGACCGGCGGCTCACATCGCTGCCGCCCGTGCGCTCAAGCACGTCAATGATGCGGCGGTAGCTTTTAATCTCGTCGAGTTGGCGGTCGAATTTCACGCCGATAACGATGTCGGCTCCCAAGCGACGCGCCACGTCGGCGGCGAAGTTGTTTTTTGTGCCGCCGTCAACAAGTTGCTTGTCGCCAATGGGGACAGGGGTGAACACTCCTGGAATCGACATGCTCGAACGCAGACTTTTCACCAACGAACCATTCGTGAGCACGACTTCGTCGTCGGTGTTAAGATCCGTCGCCACGCAGGCGAATTTCCGTGGCAAGTCGGTGAGGAAATTAATGCTGTCGGTGTAGCCATAGAGGTAACGTTCAAACGCTTTGTCGATGTTCTCGCCGCGCAACAATCCGCCCGGGTTGGGGTCAACATTGCCACGGACATAGAAGTAGCGCTTGTAGATGTAAGTGCCTTTTTCGTCCCGTTCGCGCAGTGTCATGTGGCTCGTGTCTCCTCCGTCGAGGAAAAGCTCGCCCCAATCCATCTGGCGCAACATTGTGGCGATGTCGTCGCTGTTGTAGCCGACGCTGAAAAGGCCGCCCACAATGCTCCCCATACTGGTCCCCACCACCATGTCAACGGGCATTCCGGCTTCTTCAAGCACTTTTATTGCCCCTACATGGATGGCTCCGAACGCGCCGCCGCCACTCAGCACTAAAGCCACCTTCTTGCGTTGTGGCACGCTGTCGGCGACAACCGTTTGCGCCACCGATGACATTGTCATCGATAGCACAACTACAAGCGTGATTATTTTTATTCGTGATGCCAATTCGACTGTTATTTTGTTGGATACGCGGCTCATGTGAGCCGTGTCTTCCGGAATCGCGACCATCTTGCCAAGGCAAATTGACAAGATGGCCGTTCATCACGAAAGGAAGTGTTAGTAAATCTTATAGGCAAGGCGCAATTGTAGCATGGGGTAAGCACTGAACCACGATATGAAGTGCGTAATGCCGGATTCTTTCGACGTCGATTTGATTTCTGTGCCGTTGTTGAGCAAGAATTTCGGCGAGCCCCAGAACAAGAGTCCTGCGTCGAGGGCTACGCTCAAGCGGTGGTAGCGAGCCATGCTCTGTCCGAAGCCTATGCCCAGATATGGCTTCACAGTCCATGTTTTCATCTTCACGTCGATGTTATAGTTCTCATCGGCGGTGAAAACGTAGTCGCCAAACTTAAGACCCACCGGAGGATAGTTGGTGTTGAATGTTTTGTTGTAGTCTTCCACCTTTTGGTTGGCATCGTAAAGCGATTCCAGCGCACCGTCATTGGTGTTTCGGAAGTGGAGGAAGGTGCGGCTGCCGGCAAACAGTCCGGCCGCGAAATAAAACGGCGTAGAGGGGAATGGGTGAGCCTCAGCCATTATGTACGCGTTCCAGAAACGCGGTTTGATGGCGAGTTCCACTTTGTCGACCATCTTAGCCCGTTTGACAGCGTCATCTTCGACGAGCTGCGACTGAGTGATTTGGCTTGCGGTGTTGATTGCTTTGAACTTGATGTCGCCAACGGCATTACCAATAAAACCGGCACGCAATGTGACGACGCGGTGAACGGGCATTGCCACATCGATGCCAGGCCCGCCGAGGCCTGTTTGAAGGCCAATGGCGAGGTGGTTCAACATGCCGTTTTCGCTTTGAAATTTCAGCTTTTTGTTTTCCTGTGCGACAGTGGTTTGTGCAAATAGAGCTATTGTCGCAACCACCGTTGCCACGCGGCAGAATTGTGATATAATATGTTTAAACTGTTTCATAACGATTCTTGAGCATATTGATTATTTAAAAAATTTCTTATTCGTCTTGATAAGTAGGTTAGTAAGCGACTGACTGCGTGGATAGAAGCCATAGAGATAGTCGCTTGTGTAAGGAGTGCCGCCGTTGATGATGCAGTGCACATAGTCGTGGCACGACATATCGATGGGCATAATGCCGAGAGTGCCTTCGTTGGCAAGAATGTCTTCGATTACTTTGGGGTGGAGGTTCGAGGCGTTGGTGACATATCCACGAGCCGAAACCTCGGTATAAGCCGAGCAGTGGTTCACAATCCAGATGTTCTCGTCGCTTGCGGTAGCTTCGCGAGCGCTCTTCATCATGGCGAGCACGGTGGCAATCTTGGTTGCCATGCGCTTTTCGCTCGTTGTTTTGTAGTAGTCTTGTTTATAGAGCGTGGCTTTGATGCTCTCGTCTTCCATGTTGTAGATGGCGCAACTGCGTTGCTGTTCCGGGTGGATTTCTTCATCCACGTCGGGGTCTTCGTCGGGCCAATCGCAGTAGGCAACTGGATAATGGAATGCGGGGTTGACAGGACGCAGGTCGTAGCGGCTGAACCAGAGGATTTTGCCTCGCATTTCGCCCACGGTAAGGTCGGGGCGCCAGCTTTTGACAAACAGGCCTTCATACTTGGGCATCGAGAGCACCTTGTTGAGCAAAATAGTCCAGTTTTGCTGGCTCTCCATGCCATTGTCGGCTTGTATTTTCACGATGAAGAACTCCGACGGGTGTTCATTGAGGAATTTTTGCATCCAGTCGATAGATTCCTCTAACGAGACATTCAATTCGGTGAAGCCGTGGGCAAGGCGCAAGATTTGCTTATCTTCAGGCTTTTGGGCGAGGGTGTCGATGGCCACCACGGGGCGGAGGTCGAAGAAACGAATGCCGTTCGACATCTGCTCTTCAAAAGTCGAAACTTGGCTGATTGCCATGATGTTGGAAAAGTACTTGATAATTGGGGTGTAGAAGCCCATTCCGGTCATGCTGTCGTGGGTGCCGGGAATACTGAGTTTACACACTTTCGCGTCGTCACGCACCATCGACAGCCAGTCGGTGGGCGGCGTGGCGAGGTCGTAGGGGTACTGGATTTGGTCTTTATACCCTTCGGTGAAGAGATAAGGCGCGTCGAGCGACTTGTCATTGTAGTAAGGTTGTCCATTGTCTTCTTCACAACTGCTCAGCAGACCCGCACTGAGAATGGCGAGCGCAAAGAAAACGGAGCAACTCCACTTTGTTTGTTTGAAATTTCTCATTTTTGATGTTTAATTATTATGAAAGTTATTTGAAATTATTGATTTTCATCCGTTTCGTTCAGGTTGTCGGTAAATGTGCGAGTCATTTTTTCACTTCTCTTCTCAAGATGTGACGAGAAGAAAATAATGAAAATGATGACTATGCCGGCGAAGATACCGAGCAAGCCGCTCCTGGGCATTGTGTTGCCTATGATGTAGGCAATAAAGGCTGCCCCGATGGCAATGCGCAACAGTCCGAATGCCGTAATCTTTATTCTTTCGCTATTGCCGCCTTCATCCCAAAGCCGGTTGACATTGTCGCTGTTGCCGCCTTGACGCATCAAAGCCCACAAGAACGGAGAGCAAATTGACAAAGTGACAATGGCGGTGGCGACGCCGAGCCACGACTCCGGCAATATCTTGGCGAGCAGCGGCACTCCGTAGTAGTACATAATGGCAATAATCGCCATGCAGAGAACACTATTAATCAACAGAATGAAGATATAGCGTTTAAATTCTGTACGCCATAGTTGACGCATTTCGTCAGTTTCAGGCTCGTGTTCTCCTTCGGTTGCGTTTCGTTCCATCTTCTCCCGCCATTTCTTGGGCATAATGCGCGCCACCATGTTGTAGGCCGGTTCGGCAAGCCGAATCATGTAGGGCGTGGTGAACGTAGTGAACACCGACACCGCCACGACGATAGGATAGAGGAAATCGCTTGTGACGTGCAATGACGTGCCTAATGTGGCGAGGATGAAAGCAAATTCGCCAATTTGAGTCAGCGAGAACGAACACCGCATGGAGGTCTTAAGAGTCTGACCGGAAATAAGGAAAGCGCCCGTACTAATGAGAGTGTGCCCCAGCATTATGGCGGCGATGATGCAGAGAATGGGTACAATATATTCGACTATCAGCGCCACATCCACCATCATGCCTACCGACACGAAGAAGATGGCGCCAAAGAGGTTTTTGACAGGGCTCACCAAGTGCTCGATTTTCTTTGCCTCGACGGTTTCGGAAAGTATGCTGCCCATGACGAAAGCACCGAACGCTGCGGAGAATCCCACCGCCGACGCGAACACGACCATGCCGAAACAGAGGGCTAACGCTGTGATGAGCAATGTCTCTTCGTTCATAAGTTTCTTGGCTTTTCGCAAGAATAGGGGGATTAGGTAAATGCCCACCACAAACCAAAGGACGAGGAAGAATCCCAGCTGCAATATTGACGTGAGCATCTGAGTGCCTTCAAACTCCTTGCTGACCGACATGGTGGAGAGCATCACCATCAGCACAATGGCAAGTATGTCCTCGATAATGAGCACACTCAAAACGAGGCCTGCGAAACGTTTCCTACGCAGTCCCATGTCATCAAAGGCCTTGAAGATGATGGTTGTAGATGACATTGCCAGCATGCCGCCCAGGAAGATGCAGTCCATATCGCTCCAGCCGAAAAGATGGCCAGCAAGCGAACCGATATACATCATGCCGAGGATAATGGCGATGGCGGCGATGATTGGCGTGGCCCCCATCTTAAGTATCTTCTTGAACGAAAATTCCAGCCCAAGGGCGAACAACAGGAAAATGACACCGATTTCACTCCAAAGGTGAACGCCGTGCATATCGTGGACGCTGGGCATATAGGGCATATTTGGCGAAGCTAAAAATCCGGCCACGATGTATCCCAACACAATTGGCTGTTTGAGGCCTTTGAAAAGCAACGTCATGGCACCCGCACAAATCAGAATGAGTGCAAGATCCGCTATTAATGGTTCAAGTTGTGACATATATTCTTGTTTTAATAGTGTGAATAAATTTGCGAGTCAAATCACTTTGTGCCGCCGCCGAGGGCAATGTAAAGAGCAATGACGGCTTCTGCCGCATCGTACATGTTCATAGCCTCATTGAGTTGCGCGCTAAGCAACGACTCTTGGGCCGTAATCACTTCAAGATAGATGGCTTTGCCGTTATCCATCAGTTCATGCGTGCCCTTATAGGCATCGTTAAGTACCTCCACTTGTCGATGATAGTAACCATATTTTTCGCTTGCCGCCTGACAGTCGGCAAGAGCCTCGTTCACTTGGTTGCCCGCGTTGACTACGGTTTGCACATACTCATTGCGCATTCTTTCTTGCGTGAGTTTGGCAATTTCAAGATTGCCTTTGATTTGTCCGCGAGCTAAAATGGGCTGGACAATCGAGCCAACGATGCTGGTTAATATTTTGCCGGGATTGACGACGGCCGCTCCTGCGCTGTTGGTCCATCCCAGTGTGCCCGAGAGCGAGAGCCCGGGATAGAATGCCGAGCGGGCTGTCTGCATATTGTAGAAAGCTTCCTCCATGGCATAGTCGGCGAGCTTGATGTCAGGACGATAGCGGAGCATCTGCGCCGAGATTCCCTCTTTTGCCACTTGTGGGATGAGGTGGCTGCCCCATCGATTGCGGGGGATGGGCTGCGGCGAAATGGCCAAAATTCGGCATATCGCATTTTCCACACTGCGGATATTGCGTCTGGCGTCAACAATCTGGGTCTTTACATTCAAGCACGACGCTTCCTGCTGGTTGATTGAGGTTGAATATGCCTTCCCGTTTTCCCACAGAGCCTTTTGCACTTCCAATGAAGTGCTCCAAAGGCTGTCGGTCTGAGTCAGGATCTCTAAGTGCCGGTCAAGAAGTTGAAGCAAAAAATACTGCTGTGCCACGGATGATATCAAGTTTGCCCTCACAGCCTCCTCGCGGGCTTGAGTTTGGAGCAAGACTGCATTGGCTGCGCGTTTCTTGTTGGTGTATGATCCCAACGACCCCATGTCCCAGTTAACCTGCAAAGGCACATTGTAAGTTTTTGATGTATAACCATCGAAGTTGGCGATAGTTCCTGACGGCGAGAAAAACAACGACGGGAGAATCGATTTTTTTGCCATCTGCAACGAAATTTCGCCCTGCTCAATGGCGATACGTGCGGAGTTGAGGTCGGTGTTGCGCACCAATGCCGTGTCGATTAGTTGTCGTAACAGTGGGTCTAAGAAGAATTCCCTCCATGATAGGGGGGTAGGCGCATTTGCGCCAGGCGTTCCACTGGCATTTATTCCTATGACATCGGAGGGAATACTGTCGGTTGACTCATACTTGCTATATATGCTTTTCGTCGAGCCACAGCTTGCCATGATAAGTGACAACACTCCCACGCTCAAAATGATTGCTTGTTTTTTCATTTTATTTTGTCTGTATTATCATTTTTCATTAATTGGTTTCTCGTCTTTAACAGGCTCTGTTACAGCTTCGGCGTTTTCAACTTCACCCGTTTCGAATGTCGCTTCGGAAGCCTTATCGGCCGACGAACCTTGGAATCGTTCGTGCAGCTTCTGGAACACGATGAAGAACGCGGGGACAACGAAGAGCAGAGCAATGGTGCCGATGCTCATGCCGCCGATGACACCGAGCGCGAGCGCACGGTTACCGTTCGAACCGGCGCCACCCTCAATCACGAGGGGAATCATACCGATAATCATCGTGGCGACTGTCATCAGAATGGGACGCAGACGCTCCTTACAAGCCTCGAAGGCGGCTTCGGCTATGCTCATGCCCTGGGCGCGGCGCTCTGATGCGAATTCGGTAATCAGAATGGCTGTCTTCGCCAACAGACCAATAAGCATGATGACGCCCGTTTGCAGGTAGATGTTGTTGTCCATGCCCGGCAGATGCAGCAAATTGCCGAGATAAGCGAAAACGAAAGCACCCATCAGGCCGAACGGCACGCTAAATAGCACGGCCCACGGCGTGAACCATGAGTTGTAGAGAGAGGCCAAGATGAGGTAAATCAGGATGGCGCAGATGACATAGATGAGAGCCGTGGCGTTTGACCCTGAGGCCTCCTCCAGTTCGCGCGACATACCGCTATACTCGTAGGTGGCCGTGGAGGGCATCTCTTCTTTGAACACCTCGGCGATGGCCTTGTGGGCGTCGCCCTCGGTGTAGCCGCTGCCTGCGGTCACGAAGCAGGTTATGCTTTGGAAAAGGTTGAAGTGCTCGATATTCGACGGTCCCACAATCTGCTTCAGCGACACAAACTCTGAAATTGGCGCCATCTTGCCGCCCATCACCTGCACAAAGATGTTGTTAAGCGACGACGGGTCGAGACGATACTCGGGCGAAGCGGCCGCCATTATGTTATAAACCTTACCGAATTGGTTGAAGTTGCCGATATACGAGCCGCCGCAGAACGCACCGAGGGTGTTGAGAACCTGGGCGGGTGAAACTCCGGCGCGGTCGCATTGGGTAGCATCGACTTCAACCTGATATTTCGGGTAACGCTCTGAATAAGACGACATTGCAGAGCCAATTTCCGGACGCTCCGACAGTTTGGCAAGGAATTTTTCGGTCTGCTTTGCAAATTCCGACAGGTTGCCGTCGGTAGGATCCTGTACGACGAGGTTCACACTGTTGCTCGTTCCATAACCGGGAATCTGTGGCATCTGGAACGGCAAAACCTGAACGTTCTTAATGTCTTGGCAGTCGTAGTAGAACCGCGCCATGACAAGGTCGATCAAGTGATTCATGCCCGGACGCTCTTCCCAGTTTTTCAGTCGGATAATCAGAGTGGCGAAGTTCGAACCCTCGCCTGAAACCATACCGTAGCCGCAGCACACGGCAAAGCTCTCCAGTTCGGGAATATTCTTAATTTTAGCCTCCACCTGCTTCAAGATGTCGCGGGTTTGTGACAGTGTCGTGCCCTCAGGAACACGCACTTCGGCCAAGAATACGCCTTGGTCCTCTTGAGGCACAAGGCCTGAGGGCAAGCTTCTCATGAAAAAGACGAGAAGTACGGCTGCAATAGCTAACAGGCTCCACGACACGATGGGGCGCTTGATGAACTTCTGTACGCCCCTTGAGTATTTTTTGAAAATGGCGTTATAACTGGCTGTATATGCCTTCTTTGTGTAGTACGACAGCCCTTTGCCCTCTTTTTTGCCTTCCTTGACGCGCATCATAATGGCGCAGAGCGCAGGACAAAGCGTCAGAGCCGACACGCACGACAAGCCCACCGAAGAAGCAATTGTCACGCCGAACTGGGTGAAGAACGTGCCGGAAGTTCCAGGCATAAACATCACGGGGATGAACACAGCCATAAACACCAATGTGCACGAAACCACGGCCACCGACACCTCGCTCATGGCCTGGCGGGTGGCTTCGCGGGCATCGCTGATGCCGCCCTCCATCTTCGCCATGACGGCCTCCACCACCACGATGGCGTCGTCGACCACCGTACCGATAGCAAGCACAAGTGCGAACAGGGTGAGAATATTAAGAGAAAAGCCTGCCAACTTCACAATGGCAAAAGTGCCAAGAAGCGACACAATTATCGAAATCGAAGGTATGATGGTCGCCTTGAAATTTTGCAGGAAGAAAAACACCACCAGCACCACAAGGATGATGGCGATGACGAGAGTTTCGACCACGTTGTGGATGGCTGCGAAGAGGAAGTCGTCGCTGGTCATCATGGTCACGAACTCCAGTCCGGCGGGCATCGTCTTCTTCATCTCCTCACAGGTTTTGTTTATGCGCGCGTTCACTTCTGTGGCATTGGCTCCAGGGGCCTGGAACACCATGAAAAGGGCGCCCGGCTTATCCTGAATGTTGGATGTGAAGTTGTAGCTCATCGCACCAATTTTCACGTCGGCGACATCGCTCAAGTGCAAAAGATGACCTCCGTCGGCCGTACGCAGCACAATGTCGTTAAACTCCTCGACACTCTTCAGGGTGCCCTTATACTGCATGGAGTACTGATAGGCGTTCTCCGACTGTTCGCCGAGCGAACCTGTGGCGGACACGAAACTTTGGCCGCCGACGGCCGCAAAGACTTCTTCAGGAGTCAAGCCATACTGTGCCATCACGTCGGGTTTCAGCCAGATGCGCAAGGCATACGTGTTTCCAAGGCTCTGGACGTTGCCCACGCCGGTAATTCTCATCAGCCTCGGCTTGATGTTTATATCGACATAGTTCGACACAAAGTCCTCGTCGTATTTGCCGTCAACGCTCTTCACGGCAAAAATCTGCAGAATGTTGCTTTGCTGCTTCTGCACCGTCACGCCTATTTTGTTGACCTCGGCCGGCAGCAGCGCCTGAGCACGGGTCACACGGTTCTGAACGTTCACCGCTGCCATGTCGGCATCCACGCCCTGCTTGAAATACACATTTATCTGCACTGCGCCGTTCGACGAGGCTTTTGATGTCATGTAGGTCATGTCGGTCACTCCGTTGATGGCTTCCTCGAGCGGCTGGATCACCGACTTCATCACCGTGTTTTCGTCAGCTCCGGAATAATTCGTTGAGACAAGCACTGTGGGCGGCGCGATATCGGGATATTGCTCAACCGAAAGTGTGCTCATCGATATGTAGCCCACAAGCGCAATCACTATCGAGATGGCGCATGCCATCACGTATTTGTTGATAAAAATATTGTTCTTCATCTTTGAATTAACTCTTCAGATGGGCATTACAATTTAACTTGAGATGTCTCTGTGTTTTTTTCAATCGGTTGCGAAGTCAAACCGGCAGCGGCATGGTGAGCCGAGTTGCCACGACTTAACGCAACAGACGCCGATAATAAACAGAAACAGCCAAGCCCCAATCTAAACATTTATTAATTTTTAGAAAACACCATTACTTTTCAACTTTAGGTTCATTCGGGAAAATCACCTGTTGTCCTTCTGTCACGTTGTTGGCGCCCGTGGTCACAATCCGGTCGCCAACATTCAGACCGCTGGTCACGATGAAGTCCTTTCCGTTGCCCGTGTCGGCAGTGGTCACGGCCACTGCTGTCGCTGTATTGTCGGGCTTCACTTTATACACCAACGACTTGTCCTGCAAGCGCACCACCGCGTTCATCGGAACCACTATCACGTCTTTCTCCGTGAAAGTCATGACCACTGAGCCTTGAATGCCCGAATAGAGCTGGCCGTCGGGATTGGGGAAGGATGCTTTACAAGTCAAAGAACCCGTGGCGGCGTTAACCACGCCTGTCAGACTGGTGACACGGCCTTTGATTGGATATTCCGTACCGTTCTTCATCACGAATGTGGCTTCAGGCAAGTTGGCTATGTAGTTCTGCTTTTCATCGCTTGAAACATCCGCTTGCACCATCTCCTCAATCATGGACTCTGTCAACGAAAATTCCGCGTCCATCGTTGTGTTTCCGCTCAACATAGTCAGTTGGGTCATCGGCGACACCTGGTCGCCTCCGCGCACGGCAATTTCGCCGATAACACCCGTCACCGGAGCCTTGATGGTGCAGAAGCCCAAATTCACTTTGGCTCGGTTCACCGCTGCCCTGGCTTGCGCCACCGAGGCCTGAGCCTGCTTATAGGTGTTCTCGCTATTGCTTAGCATATAGCTGCTTACGATTTTCTTGTCAAACAGATTCTTGTTCGACTCATACTCAAGTTTCGCCGAATTTTCCTGGGCCATAGCTGCCTGCAGGTTGGCTTTCGCCGCCTCGAGCTCAAGCTGAGCGTTGCGCGAGTCGATGACGAAAAGCGTCTGACCCGCATTCACCCGTTGACCTTCCACCACACATATTTTCATCAGCTGTCCGCTTACTTGTGGTGTAATTGTCACATCGTTCCGGCCTTTCATTTTGGCGCTGAACTTATACGGCTGTTCAATGTCAGATTTCTTCACTACCATCGTTTCGAACGACGATTGAGTTTCCTTAGGCATGTCGATGCTGCACGACACCAACCCGGCTACTGCGCCGAGCATCAAAGTTACTTTTAATAATTTCATTCTCATATAGTTAATTATGCGTTATTATTTATGGGATTTATACAAAGCCACTTTATTCTTCTTCGGTTTCGGTTTCTGTTACGAAACAGGCTACGAGGCCATACGTGATTGTGGGCCGTATCCAGATTTCTGTAAGCATATAATTGGTGTATTCGCTGATTGGCTCGAGATTGATATCAACGTTATAGAGCATGGCGATGAGTATATCGACAACACAGATGGCCCACAGATTGCGCTTGGTGTAGCTCTGCCAGTTCTTGCGGGCATAGAAGAAGGTGAGCATGCAGAGCAGAAGCACCGAGAGAGTGAGACACGACAGGTGGAGGGAATAGTAGGCCAGTGGCGGCAGGAAGAGGATGTCGCGCAGCAGCACCGTAATGCCCACTAGAATCGAGCACCAATAGTTGAACTGATGGCTGTTGAGTCGGTTGAAGAAATACATCCAGATCATAACTATACAGGCCACATAAAACAGATTGAGCACCAGCTCTGGCCATGCCTCTTTCAGTCCGAAGTGTAACACACCGTAAAGCATTATGACTATCGAAATCATGCCGGCTATTGCGGTGATTACAATGTCGAAAACCTTTGCATTTTTCTTAAATCTTGTCTTCATATTTTCCGTTTGTTAATTTTTCTTCTGTTTCTTCATCTTCGACCACCAATTCCTGCAATGTCTCCACGCGCCATAGCATGAAGGCAATGATGACCAGCGTGTTCACCTGGGCAAGATACTCCATAAAAATGCTGCCCTCATTGGTTGAATAAGCAATATGGACGAACAAAACGAATGCCAGCAGAAGCAGACTCTGCCACAATTCCTTTTGCTCCAAGTCGGCATAGTTGTCAAGAAGCCACTTGCCGTATTGCCTGACGGCGCGGACATAATAAATCAGGAAGACGGCAGCCACAATCGCCATATAATACTCGATTACCGGCTCAAAGATGTCGCCGTGGGTGAAAACACACACAGCCGCCAGAACCGCCACGGGCGCAAACAATGGGATAATGGGCCAAAGCGGACGGCGACGATCCTGCAACATACGGATAAGCACACACATCATCAGCGGAACGAACGTGAGGTGGTCGAGCGCAATGGCAATGATGTTACGCACCTGATTGTCGCCAGCAAAGAAATGCCGTCCGAGCAAAATCCACCACAAATGGCTTGCAAACACCGATGCCATGAAAGCCGCCGTCCATCGATGCAGCACGCGGCTCGACCTGACATTGGCGGCAAAGGCATTTCCGCTCCGGAAGAGCAGATACAAACAGGCCAACAGGGCGAAGAATGTCGCCGCGCCATAAAGCATGAGGAAAAATACATCCTGCAGTCCTCGGTATTCGTACATATAGCCCTATTTTGCCTTTTATTAATTAGCGAAGTTACGCAAAATTCACCAAGTAGCCATACGTTGAACGACCAAAGTGGATATTTTTGTTAATTTTGAAACTGTTTTTGTTAATTTTGAAAGATGAAAGGCGATTTTTGAAGGTCCCAGACCCCTATAACGCTATCGCGCGCGGGCTCATTTCTGATAATGATTTTTTTTCAATGGAGGTGATGATTGGAATGTTTGAGCGGGATTAATAAGGCTCGGTGAGGTTCGGTGAGGCTCGGTGAGGCTCGGTGAGGTTCGGTGAGGCTCGGTGAGGCTCGGTGAGACTCGGTGAGGCTCGGTGAATACTGTGAGGCTTACTCTTCCTTGTCGCGAATCCACGCTGTCACACTCTGTCCCATGCGTTGCTTGAATGAAAGGCTGAAGGTGCTATAGCTCCGGTAGCCACTATCACAAGCCAACTGCTGGATGGTGAACGGACGTTGCGACGCGACAGCCTCGCGATAAAGGCTGACAAAGTGATTGACGCGCAGATTGTTAATATACGCATTGTAAGTCATGCCTTGGCTGGAAAAATATTGGCTCAAATAAGAGCGGTTTGTGCCGACTGCCGCCGCAAGCTGCGAAAGGGTCAGGTCGTGCTGTAAATAGAGGTGTGCGTCCACACAGTGTTTTTCCAGCAGTTGCCCGATATTGGAGGGGATGACCGGCACCTTTTGCTGCAAAAGGTCATGATCTTCCGACTCCCCGCCGGTGGGTTGTCCCTCTTCGAGTTTAGACGACACCTCCAACTGCGGCAGCGTCTCCACCCGCCACAAGAGAATGCCGAAAAGCACAAAGACAATGACCCTGACGAAGTAAACCATAAACGAGCTCTCTAAAACGAACTCATCGCTGACGACAAACAACAGGAGCACTACAATAAGGATGTGGCTCAACCGCACCTCCTTATGCTCCAAGTCGGCATAGTTGTCGCGCAGCCAGTGTCCGTATTGATTGACGGCGACCAACATATATAGCGTGAACAGCGCGTAGAGCACGAGGATGTAGACCACACACGGAGTCACGATGTCGATATCGCGGCAGAAAATTTGCAACAAGCCCAACACGACAATGGGCAACAGCGCTGCGACAAAGGGCCAAATCGGTCTTTTGCGGTCTTGAAGCATAGAAAGCATTGTGCCGAAGACTGTGGTAGGCATCGTTACGCAATCAAGCAGGCATACCAAGAAAAAGCTCACAGATCGGGCTTCCCACGAATAGATGTAGAATAGCAGCCACCACGCATGGCTCAAGGCCACCGATGCAAAAAAAGCCGCTGCCCAACGGCGCAATCGCTTTGGCGGCTTGATGTCGGCAACGAAGGCATTGCCACGGCGCAGCAGCAGGTATAGGCATAAGATTACGGCTGTCACTGCCGCCCCGCCGTAGAGGATGAGAAAAAGCGTTAATCGAGGAGATATATGTTCGAGTATATCCATTTCAATCGCTATTTGTCTGCGAAAATCCGGAAAACAACAGTTTTTGCGGTTTTCGGCTGCAAATTTACGGATGATTTTTGAAATAGCCTTAATTTTGCCAGGCAAAAAAAGGCTCCCTAATGAGAGAATTTAAGATGATGTTCTGATAATCAATATTTTCATATCGGGGATACAAAATCACCGCCCTATAACGCCATTTGTAGGGTATTCGGGAGTTGAACCTGCTCCGTAGGCCTATCGTTTAATTCTTACGGCCGCCTCTTCCTGAACCATGACCGCTTGACTGAGGGCTGCTTCGGCAACCTTGTTGTACTGCCGATGCAGGGTCGTGCCCGCAAACAAGGCAATAGCGTTTTTTTGTGACGAGATTTTTGCCATCTTTCAATGCTTACTATTGCCAAAAGTATTATAAGCAAAACACACAATGAAAGCATTCATCGCATAAATGAGGTGTTTATGCCTCCTCATCGTCTTGATGGCGTTGATGTCCTTTCTTCCTTCGCTCTTTGATCTCGTTTATATAACCAGCTGTAATGATACCAGATGGCAAAGCAATAATAAATGGGCAAATCAAAAACTCATTACACCAATGTACAAAGTTACAAATATTCTGTCAGGGACAAGCATATTTTCAAAATAATGATACTGGTAGGGCAATGTTGCCGATGTTTGCCTAACCATTGGAATCGAATTGCGCAAAAAATGACATATGCTCAATGAAATGACAAAGAAAATAATCGAGAATAATCCGAAAACTGCCGTCTTTTCAGCCCCGCAGAAGCCACGAATATGTCAAATACGACCGAAATACGATGACAACAACTGCATTTCTGCACCTTCACGCCTCAATCATATAGTGGTCAGAATCGAAATTTTTTTGATTACTGTTGATTTTGTGAAGTAGGTGAGGTTGTAAAGGAAAGCCGCGTCAGTTTCAATCTGGCGCGGCTCTCTTTACTATTTGGAATTGAGGATTATTTCTGGGCTGCTTTCTTCGAGCCGCGGCGACGGTCAACGAGCCATGCTATGGGCGATGCCACATAGATAGTGGAGAGTGTACCCGTGATCACACCGAACAACATTGCGAAGATGAAGCTGCGGATCGATTCGCCACCGAGGATGAAGATTACGACAAGCACAAGCAAAGTGGTGAACGATGTCATAATCGTACGTCCCAAGGTCGAATTGATTGAGAGGTTGATGGTTTCGCCGAAATCCTTCTTGGGATACAAGCCGACGTTCTCGCGGACACGGTCGAAGACCACCACGGTGTCGTTGATTTGATAACCGATGACGGTCAGAATAGCGGCGATGAAGTTTTGGTCGATTTCCATTGAGAACGGAAGGACTCCCCAGAACAGCGAGTAGAAGCCGATGATTGTGAAGGCGGTGAAAGCCACAGCGCAAAGAGCGCCTACGGAGAATGCCACGTTGCGGAATCGCAGCAAGATGTAGAGGAACATCGCGATGAGCGAGAGCACAACGGCGATGATAGCGCCTGTGCGCATGTCGTCGGCAACGGTCGGGCCAACTTTCTGCGAGGAGATTATGCCCTGGTCTTCGTTAGCTGTGGAGAACTCTTCGACCGTCATGCCTTTGAGGTATTTGTCGGATGACGAGAGCACTTTGTAGAGTTTGTCGGTGATTTCCTTCTCGATGGTTTCGCCCTCTTCGTTAATCTTGTAGTTGGTGGAGATGCGGACTTGGTCAGCACCTTCGATTGTGATTACTGAAAGGGTCGAGTTGGGGAATTCGGGGGCAAGGTCGGCCTTCAAGTCCTGAGGATTGACATCCTTGTCGAACTTGACGACGTAGTTGCGTCCACCTGAGAAGTCGATGCCTTGGTTCAAACCGCGGAATACGAACGAAGCGGCGACGATAAGAATGACGGCGCCAACGATTCCGAACGCCACTTTCCGTTGACCGAGGAAGTTAATCTTCGAGTTCTGGAAAAGCTTGCGCGAGATGGCGGTGGTGAAGGTGAGGCTGTCGGCACGTTTGCCTTTAGCGATGGCGGCGAAAGCCAGACGGCTCAAGAACACAGCCGTGAAGAATGAGCAGATGATGCCTACAATCAACGTCGTGGCGAAGCCCTTGATCGGACCTGTGCCGTAAAGCATTAGGATTACGCCCGTGATGATTGATGTCAAGTTGGAGTCGAAGATGGCAGAGAATGCGTTGGAATAACCGTCGGAGATGGCGCTGCGGACATTCTTGCCGTTGCGGAGCTCTTCCTTCGTGCGTTCGTAGATAAGCACATTGGCATCGACAGCCATACCGAGCGCGAGTACGATACCGGCGATACCCGACATGGTCAGCACGGCCTCAAACGAGGCGAGGATGCCGAATGTGAAGAAGAGGTTGAGGATGAGGGCGCAGTTTGCGATAAGTCCGGGGATTACTCCGTAGTACATCATCATGAAAATCATGAGGAGCACGAGGGCCACGATGAAGGAGATGAAACCTGCCTTGATGGCGGCGTGACCGAGCGACGGACCGATAACCATGTCGGAGATGATTTCGACTTTGGCGGCCATTTTACCGCTCTTGAGCACAGTTGCCAAGTCCTTAGCCTCATCAACGGAGAATCGGCCGGTGATTTGCGAGCGGCCGCCTTCGATTGCCTGATTTACGTTAGGATAAGAATAGACATAGTCGTCGAGGACGATAGCCACGGCGTGGCCGATGTTGTCGCGGGTTACGCGCGCCCATTTCTTTGCGCCTTCGGCGTTCATCGTCATGGAGACGACGTTGCCTTGGAAGTTGTCATAGTCGCTTGAAGCGGAAACTACGACATCGCCAGCGAGTGCGGGTTCGCCGTGGTTGGTTTTGAGAGCCACGAGCTGATAGAGTTCGATTTTGGTGACAGGCGCGTTGGCGGAGGTGTCGTTGGGGTTGCGTGTTTCGAATTCCTGAGGCTTCACGGAGCGGCGCACCACGAGGTTGTCGGGAAGGATGCGCTTGGCAGTGGGGGAGTTGAGGATTTCGAAGATTTCGTCGCATTGGGCTTTGGTGGCCTGACCGATGACGGGAGTGGCGCCTTGCGGCATCACGCCGAGGGCGGCGAGGCTCTTGCCTGCGATGCTGGCATCGGGGGCTTCGGGAGCGGCAACGGCGGCGCTGTCGGCTGCTACGGAGTCGGCGGGAGCAGCTTCGGCTTTTTCTGCCGCGGGGGCGGCGGGAGCTTCGGCGCGGAGGGCTGTTTCGAGCTCACGGAAGGCTGCCTGAAGGTCGGTGCCTTCGTAGGTCTCGTAGAACTCGAGCGATGCCGACTGTTGCAGAAGATTGCGCACACGTTCATGCTCTTTGACACCAGGAAGCTCGAGGAGGATTTGTCCGTCTTTTTCCTTGAGCACTTGGATATTTGGGGAAACGACACCGAACTGGTCGATACGAGTGCGGAGCACGTTGGCAGAGTTGTTCACGCGGTCGTTAACCTCTTTTTTAAGTTTTGTTTTGACGGTCTCGTCGTTGTCGCCGCGGCTTACGGCATCCTTGAAGAGGACGGAGAAGTCGGCCTGGCTGTTGACCTTACGGTATTCTTTGCAGAACGAACCGATATAGTCGTTTGTTTCGTGTTTGGCGATGAGCGCGTCGGTGGCGTTGAGGGCTTTTTCAAGAATCGAGTCGTTTTCGACGCTTGCCATCGAACGGATAATGTCGGGCATCGACACCTGAAGGATGACGTTCATACCGCCTTTGAGGTCGAGACCTAACCCCACGCCCATGCGTTGGACCTCATTGAAAGTGTAGCCCAGATAGACTTTTTCTTTACCGATTGAATCGATGTAGTTTTTGTAGGCTTTTTGATACTCAGGTGAGTTGGAATCGGCCGTTCCGGATAGCTGCGCGGCATATTCCTCTCCTTTGTTCTCGAAGTGGTTGGTTGCCACGGAGAAGGAGATGTAGAATATACACACGAGAGCCAAGAAAATAGCGATAACACCGGAAATGGCGCTTCCTAAAATTCCTTTACTTTGCATAAATTCTAGCTGTTATTAATTATTATTATTGTATTTCGACAATTTTTCAGCCTGCAAAGTTAATGCTTTTTCTCCAAATTCTACCATTCCGAGGGAGTTTTTTTCGTTTTCGCCTCAAAATCACACGTTTTTTTTGCGTGGCTTCCTCTGCAGCTTCGGCCGCAGGAGCGGGCTTGGCCGAAGATGGCGCGTGCGTGAATGTCCGCTTTGACAGGCAGAACTGTAGCGCAAGCCCGAAAACAAGCGGCGGAGGAGCAGAGTGTGCCGTCAGGCGGTGTCTGCTCCTCCGCTTCGCTCGAGCGCGTTTTTATGCGCGCCTAATCGGCTTGTAAGGATTCCGTAAACGATTCCTATTATTTGTCAGAATCCCATGCCGGAGAGCCAGCGGTCAATTTTGGAGTTTAGTTTTTCCATGCCTATGGCATTCATCTCTTTGGTGACAAGGCAGATGCCGTCGCGGTGGTCGCTGTCGGGCGTGGCTTTAACAATGTCCTTTAGCGTGGATGAAGGACCGCTATAGGCGGTGCAAAGGGGAATTACGGTTTTCCCCTTGAAATCGTATTGCTCGATGAAAGAGAACACAGGCATCGGGGCTGTGTACCACCACACGGGCGCGCAGATGAACACCACGTCGTATTGCCCCATGTTCTCCACCTTGCCATTGATGGCAGGGCGCTCACCGGCTTCTTTTTCAATTTTAGCTTCCTCGGTGCATGGCTGATACTCAGTGGGGTAGGGCTTTTCGCGGACAATTTCAAATTCGTCGGCGTTCAGCTTCGTGGCGATATATTGAGCTGCATATTTAGTGTTGCCGCTCCATGAGAAGTAGGCGACGAGCACTTTTTTGCCTTTTAATTCCATGGGTTTCTCGTTTGTTGTATTTGTGTCGTTGTTTGTCGGTCTGCTTTCGTTTGTCGTGCAGGCGTTAAGAGCCGTTACGGTCAGCAACATCGTTGCCGCGAGAGAAAAAATCTTTTTCATTTCAGGTATTCATTAAAAAATGTCACAATCTTTTCGTAAGGGATTACTCCTGCTCTGTCGTCGTAAAGGTCGCAGTGGACGGCGCCGGGGATGATGTAGATTTCCTTGTTGCCGACAGTTGTGGAGCCATTAGGTTTTTTGCCGGTCATCTTTTCAAATGCCATTTCGGCAAAATAGCGACTATGAGCCTTCTCGCCGTGAATCATCAGCACCGCACAGCGGATTTCATCGGCGAAAGCCAGTAGCCGCGTGTTCTGCAGCGATGTGCCTGTCTGCGCAATCCAACCGCCGTTGGAGCCGATTGAGCGGGAATACTTTGTCCCACTCATGTGAAATTATAAGTTCGTGTTCCATATTCGTTCTATTCGTTATGTTAGTTTCATGACCGTATCCGTTGAGGGATGAGACACTTACTGCGGCCATTAAAACTGTGATTAGTTTGTTCATTGCTTTTTATCCGTAAGTCTCGATGAGATATTTGACAAAATTCATGTCGGTGAAGTTGACGGTGCCAGTGTCGTGCTGGTTCATCGTGGCGATTTGCGCCATATCTTCGGCTGTCAGTTCGAAGTCGAATATGTCGAGATTCTGCGCCATGCGCTCCTTGTGGGTCGATTTGGGAATGGCAACTATTCCGCGTTGCGTGAGCCAGCGCAGAGCCACCTGCGAGGCCGTTTTGCCGTATTTCGAGCCTATCTTGGCGAGCAGTTCGCTCTTGATGATGTCGTCAACGCCTTGACCGCCGAGCGGCCCCCAAGCCATCATGCCGCAGCCTGTCTCGGCAAGCAGCGGTTCAATGCCTCGCTGCTGAATCAGAGCGTTGCATTGCAGCTGGTTCAGCATGGGCTTTACGTCAACATAGTGGTGGAAGTCGTAGTAGCGCGCCTCTTGGAAGTTACTCACGCCTATTGCCCGCACCTTGCCATCACGGTAAGCGTTCTCCATAGCCCGCCATGTGCCGAACACATCGCCGTATGGCTGATGAATAAGCAGCAAGTCGATGTGGTCGGTCTGCAACTTGCGCAAGCTCTCATCGATTGACTTTGCCGCCTTTTCCTCGCCGGAATTGCTGATCCACACTTTCGTCACGAGGAAGATGTCCTCGCGCTTGATACCGCTTTTTTTGATGGCGCGGCCCACTCCTTCTTCGTTGAAATAGGCTTGAGCGGTGTCAATCAGCCTGTAGCCCACATTCAACGCATCGCTCACGCAACGTTCACACTCCTCCGGCGACACCTGAAACACTCCGTAACCGAGGATCGGCATGCGCACTCCGTTGTTTAATACTACATCCTTCATATTGTTAAAACTTTAATAATTACATGCCTAATTTTTTTAGCCAGTTTTCCACTTTTGCCTTGCCGGTGCGCACCTCATGGCCATAAATCGCGAACTCGCCCTTGACGGTGGCTTTTGGGAAAGACTTTTTCACATCATGGACGCACGATGCCAGTCCGCTCCCCTCATGCGTGGTGAAAGGAATGACGGTCTTGCCGTCGAGATTGATGTCGTGGAACAGTGTGAACATCACCTGAGGATAGGTTCCCCACCACACTGGTCCTCCGATGAAGACGATGTCGTAGGCCGACAAGTCGGGGGCGTCGCCTTCGTATGGCGGCAGTTCGCCTTTGTTGGCTTCGTCCTGCGCCAATTTGATTAGCGGCGCATAGGCCATGCCGTCGTATTTATGGGTGACGATTTCAAACTGGTCGGCACCTGTGATTTCGCTGATGTAGTCGGCAACGATTTTAGTGTTGCCCACCTCGATATTGCCCACGGCGTAGTTGTCGCCGGCGTGGGAAAAGAAAATGACGATTGATTTGCTCATAGTTGTATTTTTTGATTGTTCAACTTCCTGTTTGTTCTGCCCGCCGCAGCCCATAGCTGACAGCATGGCGGCGAGTGCGATGATAATTGATTTGATGTTCATAAAATCTTTGTTTTTTTACACTACAAAATTATGACGGAATTTTGTAATTAAAACAATCTAAAACGGGGCAAAACTTTCACTTTTTTCGGTTTTTACTTGTCCGATACGAAATATTGCCCTATTTTTGCGCCATGCAAAAACAAGAGATAAGCCAAAGCGACTTCGTTTTCACCGAAGATTTCGCGGAGTGTTGCCGCGAGGAGTATGCCGACTACTGCCTGCACATCTTGTGCCTGAGCGGTGCGGCACGGTTTGTCGTGGGCGACACGGTATTCAATGTGATTGGTGGCGATGCCATTATTAAATCATCGGGAAAGCCTATCAAGCAGCTCAATTGCTCCCAAGATTTCAGCGTTAAAGCCTTGCTCATCTCATGGCGATTTCTCAACGCCAACACCCCTCGTAGCAGTTACAACATCATTGGAGCGCTCTCCACTTCCCAAAACCCCGTTATGCCGATGCAGCAAGCCGACCTTGACCGCTGTCTGCTCAACTTCGAGGAAATCCGTCGCCGGCTGGATCGGCCCTACCACAATTTCTTTGCCGACGTGATGCGCCGTGCCGTCGAAACAATGATTCTCGACTTCTACGACATCCACGCACGCATGACCAAGCAAAACATCGAGGGCGTCAGCCAAGCGTCGCGCATCCTCCAACGGTTTGTCACATTGCTTCAGGAAGGGCTTTATAAAAAGGAAAGAAGCGTGGAATACTATGCCTCACGTCTTTTCATTACACCCAAATATCTCAGCGAAGCCTGCGTGGCTGTCAGCGGGCATAACGCAAGTTATTGGATTGACCGCTACACCGCACAGGAATTATCCCACCAGTTGAGCGACCGATCGAAACCCCTTATCGACATCGCCTACGAATTGAATTTCTCGTCGGCATCATATCTTAGCCGCTACGTCAAGCGCGCCTTCGGCTGCTCTCCCAGCGAATACCGCAAACGACTGAAGTAGTCTTCCACCCAAAAACGCATTTCCCTCGCACTTTACCATGGGAGAATGGCTTTATTTGAGGG